>CAYFTQ010000188.1:0-5574 GCA_964346035.1 uncultured Roseospira sp.
GTTCGATCCAGGGTATAGGCGCGAGCCGCGTGCCAGCACGCCTCCGCCGCCCCCAGCGCGCCCCAGGCGATGCCGTAGCGCGCCTTGTTCAGGCAGCCGAACGGACCGCCCAGCCCGCTGGCCCCCGGTAGCAGGGCGTCTTCGGCCACTGCAACGCCGTCCAGCACGATTTCGCCGGTGATCGAGGCCCGAAGCGAGAACTTGCCCTCTATCTTCGGTGTCGAGAAGCCGTCGGCGCCGCGCTCCACCAGGAACCCCTTGATGCGGCCGTCGTGCGCGTCGCTGCGCGCCCACACAACGGCCACGTCCGCGATCGGGCTGTTGGTGATCCACATCTTTGATCCGGTCAGGCGATAGCCGCCGTCGATGCGTGCCGCGCGGGTTTTCATGCCGCCCGGGTCGGAGCCGTGGTCCGGTTCCGTCAAGCCGAAGCAGCCGATCGCCTCGCCCGTGGCCAGACGGGGCAGCCAGCGGGATTTCTGTTCTTCGCTGCCGTAGGCATGAATGGGGTGCATGACCAGCGAAGACTGGACGCTCATGGCCGAACGATAGCCGCTGTCAACGCGCTCGATCTCGCGCGCGATCAAGCCATAGGCCACATGGTTGACGCCGGCGCCGCCATAGGCCTCCGGGACGGTCGGCCCCAACAGGCCGAGCGCTCTTATCTCGGTCATTATGGCGCGGTCGAAGTGTTCTTCGCGGAAGGCGGACTGAACCCGAGGCAACAGCTTGTCGGCGCAGTAGGCGCGCGCACTGTCGCGGATCATCCGCTCGTCCTCGGTCAACTGGCCATCCAGGTCCAGCAGGTCATCCCAGTTGGCGAGCGGGCTGGCGGTCGTCATGGTGAAAGTCCCCTGTGAAAACCGGTGCGGCCGTGCGGCCGAGAGGCCGGCCCCAAGGCGCAGGCGCCCCGGCCGGCCCCGTCGGATCAGCGCAGGCGAACCAGATGGATGTCGGTCACCGGACGGCGGTTCTGGCTGGCGCGGAAGAAGCGGTTGACGACCCGGCGGGCGCCTTCGACAACGGCATCGTCATCGTCCAGGGCACGGCGGTCCAGGCGATCGACAGCCTGCCGGACCTCGCGCGACAGGGTGTCGATATCGTCGCCGTCCTCGTCCGGGTCCAGCAGCCCGCGCGCGCTGACCACCGGATCGGCGACCAGCCCGCCCTTGCCGTTCAGGACCAGCGTCACGGTGGCCGATCCGTTCGACATCATGTGGCGGCGGTCGCGCACCATGCGGCTGGCCATGGGCACCAGTCGCTCGCCGTCCAGGGCCAGCAGACCGCTTTCGGCCTGATCGATGACGCGCGGTTCGTCACCATCCAGGCGCAGGATATCGCCGTCCCGGATCAATGCCACATGGGCCACGCCGCAGGCCCGGGCGACACGGGCATGCTCTCGCAGGTGCATGGATTCGCCATGCACAGGCACCGCCACGCGCGGACGCACCAGGCGGTACATTTCCTCCACCTCGCCGCGCGCCGGATGGCCGGAGACGTGAATCGGTTCATCGCGGGCGGTGATGACCTCGACGCCGCTGTCCACCAACCGGTTCTGCATGCCTAGAATGGCGCGTTCGTTGCCGGGAATGATGCGCGACGAAAAGATGACCGTGTCGCCATCCCCCAGTGAAACGCTGCGATGACTGCCCGAGGCGATACGCGGCAGGGCGGCGCGCGGCTCGCCCTGGCTGCCGGTACACAGGTACAGCACCTTGTCGCGCGGCAGGGCGCGGGCCTCGTCTTCGCCCAGGAAGGCCGGCAGACCGGCCAGATAGCCGCAGCGCCGCGCGGTCTCGTTCATGCGCCACAGCGACCGTCCGACCAGCGCTGGCTGGCGGCCGTTCTCAAGCGCAGCGACGGCAATGCTTTCCATGCGCGCCACGTTGGAGGCAAAGCAGGCAACCGCCACCTGGCCGCTGGTATAGCGCCCGATGACCTCGATCAGGGCCTTGCGGACGTCGGCCTCGGAGCCGGAATGATCGGGCGTGAAGATGTTCGTGCTGTCCCCGATCATGGCCAGCACGCCCTCGTCCCCGACCCGGCGCAAGGCGTCATAGTCCGCCGTGCCGCCGATCAGCGGGTCGGGATCGAACTTCCAGTCGCCGGTGTGGACGATGGTGCCGGCCGGCGTACGCAGGACAAGGGCGTTGGGCTCCGGGATCGAGTGCGTGGTGCCGATGAACTCCACATCGAAGGCGCCGATCTGGATGCGCGAGCCCAGCGCCACCTCATGCAACGGCACCTGCCCCGCCAGGCCCTCTTCCTCCAGCTTGACGCGCAGGAAGGCGGCCGCGAACGGCGTTGCATAGACCGGTTTGCGCAACCATGGCCACAGGTAGGTGACCGCGCCCAGGTGGTCCTCGTGCGCGTGGGTCAGCACGATTCCCTCAAGCGCGTCCAGCCGTGCCTCTATGAAGGCGGGGTCCGGCATCAAAACGTCGATGCCCGGCGTGTTTTCGTCCCCGAAGGTGATGCCCAGGTCGACCATCAGCCAGCGCCCCTGAGACCCATACAGGTTCAGGTTCATGCCGATCTCGCCGGTGCCACCCAGGGGCACAAAAACAACCCCGTCCGGCGCGGGCGCGCCGGGCGAATCCGTCATGGTTTTCCTCTCTTTCAGGTCTATGGCAGGAGGGTTGATCTCTCCCATCCGGTGGTCAGGACGATGGGCGCGCCGCGTTGCGGCGATGAATCTCGCACAGGCCCCTCAGGGTCAGGTCATGGTCCAGATGATGAATGACATCGGTGGCCTCGGTAAAGAGGGACGCCAGCCCGCCAGTGGCAATCACGGTCATCGGTTGACCGAACTCGCCTTGAATACGGGCGGTCAGGCCCTCTATCATCGAAACATAGCCCAGATAGATGCCCGAGCGCATGGCCGGGACCGTCGCCTTGCCGATCACCGTGCGAGGCCGGCCGATGGCAACGCGCGGCAACTGGGCGGCGGCCATGTGCAGCGCCTCCAGCGACAGGTTGACCCCGGGTGCGATGACACCACCGCAATAGCTGCCTTCGGCATCTATAACGTCAAAGGTTGTCGCGGTGCCGAAATCCAGCACGATCAGCGGTCCCGGATAGCTCTGGTGGGCGGCGACGGCGTTCACCAGGCGGTCCGCGCCGACCTCCTCGGGGCGGTCGATCAGCACCTTCAGCCCTGGATCCACGCCGGGTTCACCAACCACCAAGGGCGGCGCATCGAAATACCGGTGGCACAACAGGCGCAGTTCAAAAACCGCCGAGGGCACCACGGAAGCGATGATCGCGCATGTGATATCCTCGCGCGCCATGCCCTGAATGCGCATCAACTCAGACAGCCAGACACCCATTTCGTCGGCGGTGCGCCCGCTCTTGCTGGCCGCGCGCCACTGCGAGCGCTTCTCCGCGCCGTCATAGACCGCGAACACGGTGTTGGTGTTGCCGCAATCAATCGCCAACAGCATCGGCTTGCGACTCCTCCACGGCCGGGAAAAAGACATCGCCGGCCAGAACGGTCCGCAGGTCGCCGGACGGTTCGCGCAGTTTCAGCGCGCCATCGGCGGTCAGGCCCTCGAACAAGCCGGTCAGGGTGCGTTCGCCCAGACGCACCCTGACAGGAGCGCCCAGGCCGTGGCCGTGCGTCAGCCAAGCCGCGCGCACGGGCGCGAAGCCCTCGGCCCGCCAGCGGCCGATCCAGGTCGCCAGCCGCGCCAGAAGAGGCGTCAGCAGATCGCCCGGACGCGGGGGGGTCGGCCGCCCCAACCCGTCGGCCCAAACCGACAGCGCGGCCACCGGGTGCAGCATACCCGCCGCCGGCGCGGCATCCGTGTTCACGCCCATGCCCAGCAGCACCCAGGGGCGGCCGGCGCCATCCTGGACCATCTCGGGCAGCAAGCCGGCGACCTTGGCGCCATCGATGAGCACATCGTTGGGCCACTTGAGGCGCGGGGCCGGCACGGCGGCGGCCCGTCCGAACCCCAGATCGCCGAGCGCCTCCGCCAGCGCCACGGCGCCGATGAAGCCGACGGCAATGCCGGCGCGCGGCCCGTCCGGACACGGCACGGCCACCGTGACATAGAGGTTGCCCGGCGGACTGTCCCAGACCCGCCCGTGGCGACCGCGGCCGCCGGTCTGCGCATCGGCGCGCAGCACCAGGGCGGCATCAGGCCAGGGGTCGGGCCAGGGGTCGGGCCAGGGGTCGGAAGCCGCGTCGGCGCCGAGGCGCGACAGCGCCGCGCGAGCCTCCGCCTGGGTGCTGTCCACGCGGGTCCTGTGGCCCAGCAGGCGCCAGCCGGACGGCAGCGGCACCGGGGCCTCGGGCGGTGCCACGGCGGGATCGCGGTCGGCGTCGCTCATCCGGCCACCAGCGCCCCGGCCGCGATTTGCGCGCTGCCGACCAGCCAGTCCGGCACCAGAAAGAACAGGAGAACGGCGGCGGCGCCGGCGCCCATGATCACGCGCAGGGTCAGCGACGCCACCGGGTCCAGGCTCTCCAGCGGTTCGTCGAAGTACATCACCTTGACGATGCGCAGATAATAGAAGGCCGAGACCACGCTGGTCAGCACACCGATGATGGCCAGCCAGATCAGGCCGGACTCGACCGCTGCCATGAACACATAGAACTTGGCGAAGAAGCCGGCGAGCGGCGGGATTCCGGCCATGGAGAACATGAATATCCCCATGGCCAGCGCGACCAGCGGGCGCGTGCGACCCAGCCCGGCCAGGTCCTTGATGCCCTCCACCGGACGGTCCTTCTGCCGCATCGCCAGGATGACGGCGAAGGTGCCCAGGTTCATGAACAGATAGATGGCCAGATAGATCAGCACGCCCCGGGCGCCTTCCGGCGTGCCGGCGGCCAGCCCGACCAGCGCATACCCCATGTGGCCGATGGAACTATAGGCCATCAGGCGTTTGATGTTGTCCTGCGCGATGGCGGCAAAGGCGCCGACGACCATCGACAGCAGCGCAATAATGGCCACCACCTGTTGCCAGTCCGCGACCATGCCGGCGAAGGGGTCCATCAGCACGCGCAGGAACAGCCCCAGCGCCGCGACCTTGGGCGCCACGGCGAACAGGGCCGTCACCGGGGTGGGCGCGCCCTCGTAGACATCCGGCGTCCACATGTGGAAGGGCGCGGCCGACACCTTGAAGGCCAGGCCCGCGACCACGAAAACCATGCCCACGACCAGACCGATGGGCGCGCCGCCCTCGGCCGACACGGCGGCCCCGATGCCGGTGAAACTGGTGGTGCCGGCGAAACCGTAAACCAGCGAAGCGCCATACAGCAGGATGCCCGAAGCCAGCGCCCCAAGCACGAAATACTTCAGCCCGGCCTCTGTCGCGCGCACGCTGTCACGCTGCATCGTCGCCATGACGTACAGGGCCAGAGATTGCAGTTCCAGGCCCAGATACATGCCGATCAGGTCGTTGGCCGAGACCATCAGCATCATCCCGGTTACGGCCAGCAGCATGAGAACGGGGAACTCGAAACGCTGGATGCCCTCCATCGTCATCCAGCGCCGCGCCATCAGCACGGCGGCGGCGCCGGCGCCAAGGACCAGCACCTTGATGAATCGGCTGAAGTCGTCGATCACG
>CAYFTQ010000189.1:0-5560 GCA_964346035.1 uncultured Roseospira sp.
CAGGAAGAGCGCGAAGGCGAGGTGGATGGACCGGGCCTCGGTGCCGTTGAAGATGCCGAAGCCCAGTACGAACGGCAGCGGCGAGGCATACCACAACTGGAACAGCGCCCAGGCCAGGCACACGCCCACGATGATGCGGCCGGTCAGGCCGGCGGGCTTGCGGGCGCCCGATTCGACCTGCGCGACGATATCCTCGGCGGCACCGCCATCGACGCCGCGCTCGCTGGCGGTGTTGCTTGTGGGGGAGGAACTGGCCGAGCGGGTCGGCCCTGGCGGGGTGGGATCCTGGCTCATCGTCGCTCGACTCTCCGCTTACCGCCGCGCGCGCGGCGGCGGCGGCACCGGGGGCACCCCCCAACACTGAACGGACTTTTGGGCAAAATAAACAGAGAAGGATGGAATAATGAAAGCCGCAAAACAGGCAGGTGCGGTTCCGCCACAAGGGGCGAGCGCGGCGGGATCCCCTTGGAACTCCCGCCACGCAACGCCGGAGGCCGGGCCTATTCGATCAGGCCGACTTCCTTGTAATACGTCTCGGCGCCCGGATGCAGCGGTGCGGACAACGAGGCCGTCGCCATTTCCTCCTTGTTCAGCACCGAAAACGCCGGGTGCAGCTTTTTGAAGTCCTCGAAGTTCTCGAACACCGCCTTGACGAGCTGGTAGACGACCTCCTCGGAGACGGCCATGGACGTCACGAAGGTCGCGCGCACGCCGAAGGTGGTGGTGTCTTCGTCGGTGCCCCGGTACATGCCGCCCGGAATGGTGGCGTAAGAGTAGTACGGGTTGTCGCCAACAAGCGTCTCGGTGGCGTCGTTCTGGACGTTCACCAGGTTGGCGTCACAGGCCGTGGTGGCTTCCTTGATGGAGCCGTTCGGATGGCCGACGGTATAGACGAAGGCGTCGATGTTGTTGTCACACAGCGCCTGGCTCTGCTCGGCCGCCTTCAGTTCGGTGGCCAGCGAGAAATCATCGACGGTCCAGCCCATTTCCTCAAGCAGCACCTCGATGGTGCCGCGCTGGCCCGAGCCAGGATTGCCGATGTTGACGCGCTTGCCCTTCAGTTCATCGAAGTCGCGAACGCCGGCATCGGCGCGGGCGACGACGGTAAACGGCTCCGGATGGACGGAGAAGACGGCGCGCAGATCTTCGAACGGGCCGGCGTCCTCGAACTTCGAGGTGCCGTTATAGGAATGGTACTGCCAGTCGGACTGGGCAACGCCGAAGTCCAACTCGCCCGCACGGATGGTGTTCAGGTTGTAGACCGAGCCGCCGGTGCTTTCGACCGAGCAGCGGATGCCATGTTCGTCGCGGTTCTTGTTGACCAGCCGGCAGATGGCGCCGCCGGTCGGGTAGTACACCCCGGTCACACCTCCGGTCCCGATGGTGATGAACTGCTGATCCTGCGCCGAGGCGGCGCTGGCGGTGAACAGGCCGGCGGCGACAAGCGCGCCGACCGACGCGGCGGAAACGAACTTCATGGGCGAACCTCCAGGTTCCGGATGTTGTTGGCGGTCGATTTCGCCGCCCGGGCGGGCGGCGGTTGGTCGGGACCTGGGTCCCGGCCGGACCGGTGGACGTCGGGGGCGGCCCCCCGACGCTTGGCGACAGTGTTTCCCGGCCAAGCCCGATTGGCAAGGGCGGGAGGCACCGCCGCCGCCGCGACTCGCGCCGCGGCGTGCTTGCGGGCGAGCGGCAACGGGGGGCTGCTCAGCCAACAGCGGCGGCCGGCAGCGACTCGAGCACATCATCCAGCGCCAGCGCCAGGCGGGAGACGATGGCCTCGATGTGGCTGGTATCGATGATGAACGGCGGCGCCAGCATGACATGGTCGCCGCGCCGGCCGTCAAGGGTGCCGCCCATGGGGTAGCACATCAGGCCGTGGGCCATGGCCGTCTGCTTGAGCCGGGCATGGACGACCAGGCGCGGATCGAACGGCGCCTTGCTGGCGCGGCTGGCGACGAACTCCAATCCCAGCATGAGGCCGCGCCCGCGGATGTCGCCGACGTGCGGGTGATCGCCCAGGGTCGCCGTCAGGGCGGCGCGCAACTCGGCGCCGCGCGCCCGCGCGGCGGCCAGCAGGTCGCCGTCCCGGAGTCGGTGCTGCACGGCCAGCGCGGCCGCACAGGCGGTGGCATGGCCCATATAGGTATGGCCATGCTGGAAGAACCCGGTTCCCTTGACGATTGCGTCATGGATGGCGGCCGAACACAGCATGGCGCCGATCGGCTGATAGCCCGCGCCCAGGCCCTTGGCAATCAGCAGGATGTCGGGTGCCACGCCGTCGTCGGCGCAGGCGAACAAAGGGCCGGTTCGGCCCATGCCGCACATGACCTCGTCCAGGATCAAGAGCACCCCGTGACGGTCGCAAATCTCGCGGATGCGCCTGAAATAGCCTGCGACCGCCGGAACCGCGCCCAGGGTGGCGCCGACCACCGGTTCGGCGATGAAGGCGGCGACCGTCTCCGGCCCGGCGGCCTCAATGGCGTGTTCCAGTTCATCGGCGGCGCGCTGGCCATAGGCCTCCGGGTCTTCGTCCGGCCGCTGGTCCCGATAGGCATAGCACGGCGCAATGTGGGTGGCTTCCATCAGCAGTGGCTGGAACGGAAGCCGGCGCCACTGGTTGCCGCCTACGGCCAGCGCGCCCAGCGTGTTGCCGTGATAGCTCTGCCGTCGCGCGATGACGCGATGGCGTTTCGGTTGGCCGATCTCAAGGAAATACTGGCGCGCCAGCTTGAGCGCGGCTTCCGTTGCCTCGGACCCACCGGAGACGAAATAGACCCGGTCCAGCCGGTTGCCGGGGATGGTGTCGCGGGCGGCGTCGATCAGGGTTCCCGCCAGTTCCTCGGCGGCGCGCGTCGTGAAGAAGCCCGAATGGGCATAGGCCAGCTGGTCCACCTGTGCGCGGACGGCTTCGCGAACGGTGGCGTCGCTGTGTCCCAGGCAGGACACCGCCGCGCCGCCCGAGGCATCCAGATAGCGCCGACCGTCGGCGTCGATCAGCCAGGGACCGTCTCCCGAAACCGCGACCGGATAGTCGGCATCGGGATTGCGGTGAAACACGTGACTCATGGATGGGGCCTCCGCCGCCGCTTGGGTTCGTGCCAATAGGCCCCGAAGGCCGTCATGTCCCGCTCCGTGCGGGTGATGGCATCCAGCGCGTCGTCGCCGCCAGCGGCCACCAGCAGCGCCAGAAGCGCCTGAACCTGGGCCAGGGCCGGAACCAGGGACTGGAAATAGCTGGGCGAGGCGGTGTCGATCAGAACCACCTGACGGGCGCCCTCGGCCAGGGGCGAGACCATGCTGTCCGTCAGCGCAACGACGGCGGCCCCGCGCTCCAACGCCAGTTCGACCGCGCGCACCGTGTCGGCGCTGTAGGGGCGAAAACCCATGGCGAACAGCACGTCACCCCGCCGGATGCGGGCCAGGCGGTCGTAAAGGGTGCCGTCCGGCCCCTCGACCAGGACCGCGTTGGCACGGACGATCGAATAGGCATAGTGGAACAGGTGCGCCAGCGCATAGCACGACCGCATGCCCATGACATGCACGGTGTCGGCGCCGCAGATCAGGTCCCGCGCCGCAGCCAAGGCCTGGGCGTTGGCGGGGCTTTCCACGGCGCGCAGGGCGGCGCCGTCGGCGCGCGTCATGTCGCCCAGCAGTGCCGTGCAGGACCCGTCCTGCTCGCGCCCGCGCGTCTGTTGCAGCGTGCGTGCGCGGGTCAGGAAGGGGCCGTCGCCGCCCCGGACCCAGTCCCGATAGGGCTCGCGGAAGCTGTCATAGCCGTCGAACCCAAGGGCGCGCGCCAGACGCACCATGGTCGAGGGCTTGACCCCGGCATGTTGCGCCAACCGCCGCATCGAGGTCAGCGCGACATCCTCCGGGTGCGACAGCACATAGCGCGCCGCCTGCTGCAATTGGGGGCTGAGCCGGGAATGGGCCCGGCGGATGCGGCCCGCCATCTCCGCCAGCGCCCCGGTGGGCGGGGTGGTGTCGCTGCCGTGGCGTGTCGCCTCGGGTTCCTGCTCGGTCTCTGCGGACATGCCGGTCCCGCGTCCCCCCGGGCGTGAAGGGTTGTGAGCCGGCCGTCCCGCGTGGGGATGGCCGACCGCGTGGGCCGGAAACTGTACGAAGGCGCCGGCCTCCTGCCAACACAAATGTTTCAGGTCGTGGTCGCCGCAAAACGTTCGGTTCATGCCCGGTCCAGGGGCCAGCGGGGGCGGGTGCAAAACGGAACCGGCCGCGTAACGACAGCCGCGCCGTCACAAGGGCGCTTTTCTTGACGTCATGGTCCCCTTAGGATGCCCTGAACCTTTTGAAAACAGGGGCGCCGCATCATGGACCTGAAGGAGCATATCCGCGAGATCCCGGACTTTCCCAAACCGGGCATTCTTTTCTATGACATCTCCACCCTGCTTGCTCATGCCGATGCCTGGCAGGTGACCATGGGCCGCATGGCCAAGGCGGCGCGCCAACACCAGCCCGACGTGATCGCCGGCATTGAGTCGCGTGGTTTCCTGGTCGCGGCGCCGCTGGCGCTGAAGCTGGGCTGCGGGTTCATCATGGTGCGCAAAAAGGGCAAGCTGCCCGGCAAGACCATCAAGCACACCTACGAGCTGGAATACGGCTCCGATACCGTCGAGATCCAGGAGGGCGCGGTCGAACCCGGCCAGCGCGTGATTCTGGTTGACGACCTGCTTGCCACCGGCGGCACCTTCGCCGCCTCCATCGAACTGCTGCGCAAGGTGGGCGCCGAGGTCTGCGCCTCGGCCTGCCTGATCGAACTGGCCTTCCTGAAAGGGCGCGAGCGCATCGATACCCCGGTGTATGCCCTGGTGTCCTACGACAGTTGATGGGCGTCAGCGTCAGCGTCAGCGTCACAAGACGATTCGGCCCCGCTCCCGACCGTTCGGGATCGGGGTTGTTTCGCGTCTGACCAGGCCCCTTGGACTCGCCGGCCGAGACGCCATCCGTCCCAAGTGTCTGTCCGGAAAGCCGTCAGGTACACAGCATGTGGCACGTCGGTCAGGATAGCAGCCACACCACAGAGCGGTTTTCGAAACTTTCCGGACGGGCTCTAAATCCGGAACCCCATTGCCTCGGGCAGCCACAGCGCGATGGCCGGGTAGGCGATCACAAGCCCCATGGCGCCGATCATGGCCAGCATGGGCCAGATGACCCAGCGTATCGTGGATTCGATGGGCACGCCGGCGATTTTTGACGTGACCATCAGGTTGACGGCCACGGGCGGTGTGAACTGGCCGACGGCGATGTTCATGGCCATCAGCACGCCGAACCAGACCGGGTTCCAGCCGAAGCTGGCCATGATGGGAATCAGCAGCGGCAGGGTGATCAGATAGATCGACACCCCATCCAGCACCATGCCGGCCAGCAGCAGCACGACCATGACCATCAGCAGGACCACCAGGCCGTTGTCGGACAGCGCCAGGATGGCGGCGGCAGCGGCGTCGAAGGCGCCCAGCGTGCTGCCGGCCCAGGCGAAGATACCGGCCAGCGAGATGACGTTCATGACCACAGCGGAGACCGAGGCGGAGTCGGCCAGCAC
>CAYFTQ010000190.1:0-5538 GCA_964346035.1 uncultured Roseospira sp.
GGACTGGACCCTGCCGGCCGTTCTGCCGCCGGACCGGACCCCAGGCGCGGCCGCCGTGGCGGAGTACGAGGCGCGCTGGCGGACCGCCTTGCAGGTTGCTCGCGCCGTCCCGGACACCCTTGTGCTGCGGGACTTCCACGTGGACAACCTGCTGGCCCTGCCGGACCGGGCCGGCCTGGCCGGCTGCGGCCTGCTGGACTTCCAGGATGCGGTCTCCGGGCCGCTGACCTACGATCTGGTTTCGCTGCTGGAGGACGCGCGGCGCGATCTCGACCCGACGCTGGTGGCAAGCATGCGGGCACGCTATCTTGACCGCCTGCCCGGCCTCGACCGGGCCGCCTTCGAGGCCAGTTGGGCGGTTCTGGCGGCGCAGCGCCACGCCAAGGTGATCGGCATCTTCACCCGTCTGCACAGACGCGACGGCAAGCCCGCCTACCTGCCCCATATCGCCCGGGTCTGGCGCCTGCTTGAGGCCGCCCTGGAGCATCCAGTGCTGGCCGACGTGCGGGCCTGGTTCGAGACCCACGTGCCCCGCGAGCGAAGGATCACGCCGCCATGACCCATCGAATCCAGGCGTCCGTGACGATTCCACCTGTCGGCGCGGTATCCATCCCCGCCCGCGCCATGGTGCTGGCAGCCGGGCTGGGCACACGCATGCGGCCCATCACCAACCACACACCCAAACCGCTGGTGCCGGTGCGGGGCCGGGCCGTCATCGATTGGACCCTGAATCATCTGGCCGACGTCGGCGTCGAGACCTGCGTCGTCAACATACACCACCTGGGCGACCGAGTGCGCTCCCACCTCAGCGCCCGTGCGGCGCCGCGCATCGTGTTCTCGGACGAGAGCGAGCGCCTGCTGGAAACCGGCGGCGGCGTCCGCAAGGCGTTGCCTCTGCTGGGCGACGACCCGTTCTTCGTCATCAACGGCGATGTGCTGTGGCTGAATGGCATCCGCCCGGCGCTGACCCGGATGGCGGAGGCATGGGACGACTCCCGCATGGACATCCTCATGCTGGTGCTGCGCCTGGCCAGCGCCCATGGCTATGAGGGACGCGGGGATTTCATGCTCGACCCCTTGGGCCGCCCCCGCCGGCGGCGCGAGCACGAAATCGCGCCCTTCGTCCATGCCGGCGTTCTGATCATGCACCCGCGCGCCCTTGCCGACACGCCGGATCGCCCGTTCTCGCTCAACCTGCTGTTCAACCGCGCCCTGGACGAGGGCCGCCTTCGTGCTTTGCCCCATGATGGCGAGTGGTATCATGTCGGCACACCCAACGCGCTCGCACTGGCGGAGGAGAAGCTGGGCGAGCCCAACCCGTGTAGCGATCAGTAGACGGCGCCGGCAGGCGCCGGATCGACCGCCCAGGGCCGGAAGGTCCCTTGCCCGCCATGCCCCAGTCTCACGCGCCTCGCGTTCATACCATTGCCCCCACGCGCCCGTTCGTGGACGCCCTGGCCACCGGCCTGCTGGGCCGCCACCGCGACGATCCGCTGGATCTGGCCGATGTGACGGTCCTGCTGCCGACGCGCCGGGCCTGCCGCCTGCTGCGCGAGGCGTTCCTGCGTCAGGGTGCCGGCCGCGCGCTGCTGCTGCCGCGCATGATGGCGCTGGGCGACGTGGACGAGGACGCCATGCTGCTGGACGGCTCCGCCATCGCGGCACCGGGCGGACCGGACCCGGCCAGCGACCCGCCGCCCGCCATTCCGACCCTGCGGCGACAGCTTCTGCTCGCCCGCCTGATCGCCGCGCGCCCACTGGGACCGGACGGCGACCCCCCGACCCCGGCGCGGGCGGTCGCTCTGGCGCGCGACCTGGCCGGCCTGCTGGATCAGGCCCAGACCGAGCGCCTGTCGCTCGCCGACCTGAAGGGGCTGGTGCCGGAACGCCACGCCGCCCACTGGCAGACCACGGTTGATTTCCTGGCCATCCTGTCGGACCTGTGGCCCAAGGTGCTGGCCGCCGAGGGCGCCCTGGACCCCGCCGCCCGCCGCGACCGCCTGATGACCGCCAGAACCCAAGCCTGGCGCGAACAGCCGCCTTCAACGCCGGTGGTGGCGGCCGGCTCGACCGGGTCGATTCCGGCGACGGCCGAGTTGCTGGCCGTGGTCGCGGGCTTGCCCGCCGGCGCCGTGGTGCTGCCGGGCCTGGACCTGACCATGGACGCGCCAAGCTGGGACAGCCTGGAACCGACCCACCCCCAGTTCGGCATGCGCCGCCTCCTGAACACGCTGAACCTGACCCGCGCCGACGTTACCCCCTGGCCGGTCCCGCACCAACCGGACACCGCCGTGGAGACCGGGCGCGAGGCGCGCGTTCGGCTGCTGGCCGAGGCCATGCGTCCGGCCGCCACGACGGACGGCTGGCGCGATCTGCCGCCGCTGCCGGCGGAGGCCCTGGCCGGGGTCGCGCGGGTCACCTGCCCCGGCCCGCGTGAGGAAGCCGAGGCCGTCGCCCTGATGATGCGCGAGACCCTGGAGACCCCCGGTCGCACCGCCGCCCTGGTGACGCCGGACCGCGATCTGGCACGGCGCGTGGCCGCGCTGCTGGACCGCTGGGGGCTGACCGTGGACGACTCCGCCGGGCAGCCGCTCGCGGTGACGCCGCCCGGGGCGCTGTTGCGGTTGCTGGCCGAGGCGGCGGCCGAGGATCTGGCCCCGGCCGCCCTGCTCGACCTTCTGCGTCATCCGCTGGTGGCCGCCGGATACGACACGGGGCGCTTCCACGAAGTGGTGCGCCGGCTGGACCGCGAGGTGCTGCGCGGTCCGCGCGCGGCCGGCGGCTGGGATGGCCTGCGGGCCGCCGTCTCGGAACGGGCGCGATCGCCGCGCCGGCCGTTGCTGGACCTGCTGGATCGCCTGGAGCGCCTGCTGGGGCCGCTGGCTGCCATGATGCGGGGGCCGGCACTGCCACCACGCGCCCTGGTAGACCTGCACATGCGTTGCGCCGAGGCCCTGAGCGCCTCCGACGAGACGCCGGGACCGCTCAGGCTGTGGGCCGGCCCGGCGGGCGAGGCGGCGGCGGCCTTCGCCGCCGACCTTCTGGCCGCCTGCGACGGTCTGCCGCCGATGGCACCCAAGGACTATCCGGGCGTGCTGGATGCCCTGATGGTCGGTCAGCCGGTGCGCCGGCCTTTCGGCACAGCGCCGCGCCTGTCCATCCTGGGCTCGCTGGAGGCGCGCGCCTGGCATGCCGACCTGATGATCCTGGGCGGCCTGAACGAGGGCACCTGGCCGCCTGATCCCGGCGCCGACCCCTGGATGAGCCGCCCCATGCGCGCGGACTTCGGCCTGCCGGCACCGGAACAGCGCATCGGCCTGTCCGCGCACGACTTCGCCCAGGCGGTGGCCGCCCCGCGCGTGGCCTTGACCCGTGCCGAACGGGTCGAGGGCACGCCCACGGTGCCGTCACGCTGGCTGTTGCGCCTGGAGGCGGTCGCCGATGCCGTCGGGCTGGGCGCCGTATGGGCGGCCAGCGGGCACGGCCCCTGGCTGGGCTGGGCGGCCGCCCTGCGCGCCGTGGAAACGATCGAGCCGGCGCCACCCCCAGCCCCCCGGCCGCCGCCGGAAGCCCGCCCGAACCGCCTGTCCGTAACCCGCATAGAGACCTGGCGGCGCGATCCCTACGCCATCTATGCCCGCTTCATCCTTGGGCTGGAGGCCCTGGACGACCTGGACCGACCGCTCGGCGCGGCGGACTATGGAACACTCGTTCACGCTGCGCTGGAACGCTTCCGACTCGACCACCCCGAGCACCTCCCGGACGACGCGGAGAACCGGCTCCTGGCGATCGGAGAGACCCTGTTCGCCGGCCTGTTGGCGGACCCCGGCACCAGGGCCTTCTGGTGGCCCCGCTTCCAGCGTACGGCGGCGTGGGTGACCGCCGAGGAACGGCGCCGCAGCGCCGAATTGCGCCGCGTCCATGTGGAACGCAGGGGCAGCCTCGATCTTGCTGGCGTCGCGCGGCCCTCCACCCTGACAGGAACCGCCGACCGCATCGAATCCCGTGCCGACGGCACGCTGGTGGTGGTGGATCACAAGACCGGCCAGCCGCCTTCCAGGCGCGAGGTCGCAGCCGGCTACGCGCCGCAATTGCCGCTTGAGGCCGCCATGATCGCCGCCGGCGGCTTTCCCGATGTGCCGGCGGACGCACCCGTCGCGGCGCTGGAATACTGGCGCCTTCGCGGCGCCCGTGATTCGGCCGGCGAGATCCGCTCCGTGGCCGACGATCCGGCTATCCTTGCCAAGGAGGCCATGGCCGGCCTGGTGGCTCTGGTCAACCTGTATGCCGATCCGGACACGCCCTATCTGGCCCGTCCGGTTCCGGACAAGGCACCCCGCTATTCGGACTATGACCACCTCGCCCGGGTCGCCGAATGGGCCGCGGCCGGCGACGAGGCGGGCGAGGAGGTCGGCCAATGACCCCGTCGGGCGCCACCCACGGACCGGCTACCGACCCGGCTGCCCTGGCCGGGCGCGACCAGCGCCGCGCCGCCGATCCGGCCGCCTCCGCCTGGGTGGCGGCCAGCGCCGGTTCCGGCAAGACCAAGGTGCTGACCGACAGGGTGCTCAATCTGCTGCTGGACGGCACGGCGCCGGAACGGCTGCTGTGCCTGACCTTCACCAAGGCGGCGGCGGCGGAGATGGCGAACCGCGTCAATCGCCGGCTGGCGGGCTGGGCGGTCGCGCCCGACCACGCGCTGGCGCGCGACCTTGCGGCGCTGTCCGGCGAACACCCCGATCCGGCCCGGATGGCCGCAGCCCGCAGGCTGTTCGCGCGCGTGCTGGACGCCCCCGGCGGCATGCGCATCCAGACCATCCATGCCTTCTGCCAGTCGGTGTTGCGCCGCTTTCCGCTGGAAGCCGGTTTGTCGCCCGGCTTCGAGGTCATGGACGACCGGACCAAGGCCCAGGCCGACGCGGTCGCCCTGCGCACCGTGCTGGAAGCCGGCCTGCCCGAGCAGGCCGTCCGCACCGAACTGGCGGCCGCGCTGGCGCTGGTGACGGCGCGCGTCTCGGAGGACCGCTTTCCCAAGCTGATGTCCGCGATGAAGGGCGCGGCGCCGCGCCTGAGCCGCCTGTTCGCCGCCCGTGGCGGCCTGCCGGCGGCACGCGCGGCCACCTTCGCCCGGCTGGGCGTCGAACCCGACGACACACCGGAGTCGCTAACCCTGGCGGCCTGTCGCGACGCGGCTTTCGACGCCGAGGGTCTGCGCGAAGCGGCGACCGTGCTGGCACGTGATGGCGGCAAGATGGATCAGGGCCGGGCCGGGTCCATGGCCGCCTTCCTGGCCGCGCCGGAGTAAGAAATCGCCGAGCCTGTCATAAGAGATCGACAGGTCGCGTGCGGCCTGAGCGTCATTGGGGCTCGCCTGATGCAGGCGCTGGCGGGTCTCGAGGCTGTCCTCATAGGCCTTGAGGGCACGGTCGGCGTCGCCTTCCTGGCCGCGCCTGAGGAAGAAATCGCCAAGGTTTCCCAGCGACACTGACAGATCGCGTGCGGCCTGAGCGTCATTGGGGCTCGCCTGATGCAGGCGCT
>CAYFTQ010000191.1:0-3292 GCA_964346035.1 uncultured Roseospira sp.
CGGCGCGGATCGCCTCGGCCTGGCGCTGAAGCTCGGGATCCTCGCCGATCTCGCCCAGCTCCTGGGCGAGCCGCATCTCGGGATTGCCGCCGAGCTGGATGTCGGTGCCGCGCCCGGCCATGTTGGTGGCGATGGTCACAGCGCCGGGAATGCCGGCCTCGGCGATGATCAGGGCTTCCTGTTCGTGGTGGCGGGCGTTCAGGACGTTGGACTTGATCCCCTTGGTCTTGCGCAGCGCCTGGGCCAGGAACTCTGACTTCTCGATGGAGACGGTGCCGACCAGCACGGGCTGGCCGCGCTTGTGACAGTCCTCGATCAGATCGACGATGGCGTCATATTTCTCCTTGGCGGTGCGGAAGACCTGATCGTCCTTGTCGTCGCGCACCATCGGCCGGTGGGTCGGCAGCTCGACGACCTCAAGCTTGTAGATCTCGGCGAACTCCCCGGCCTCCGTCATCGCGGTTCCGGTCATGCCGGCCAGCTTGGGATAGAGCCGGAAGAAGTTCTGGAAGGTGATCGAGGCCAGAGTCTGGTTCTCGTTCTGGACCGTCACGCCTTCCTTTGCTTCCAGGGCCTGATGCAGGCCTTCGGAATAGCGCCGGCCCTCCATGGCGCGGCCGGTGAATTCGTCGATGATGACGATCTTGCCGTCCTTGACCATGTAATGCACGTCGCGCTCGAACAGGGTATGGGCGCGCAGTGCCTGATTGAGGTGATGCACCAGCGAGACGTTGGCCAGGTCATACAGGCCGCCGGACTGGATCAGGCCGGTTTCGATCATCAGGCGTTCGGCTTCCTCGGTGCCGTCTTCCGTCAGGGTGACCGAGCGCTGCTTCTCGTCCTTCTCATAATGCTCTGCCGACAGCCTGGGGAGCAGGGTATTGACCTTGCCGTAAAGCTCGGTGCTGTCCTCGGCCATGCCGGAGATGATCAGCGGCGTGCGGGCCTCGTCCACCAGGATACTGTCGACCTCGTCCACGATGGCGAAGTTGAACGCCCGCTGGACCATGTCCTCCAGGCGGAACTTCATGTTGTCGCGCAGGTAGTCAAAGCCGAGTTCGTTGTTGGTGCCATAGGTGACATCGCAGGCATAGGCGGCGCGCCGCTCCGCATCCGTCATGGCGTGCGTGATGCAGCCGACGGTCAGGCCGAGGAACTCGTAAATCTGGCCCATCCAGGCGGCGTCGCGCTGGGCCAGATAGTCGTTGACCGTGACGATGTGGACGCCCTTGCCTTCCAGCGCGTTCAGGTAGGCCGCCAGGGTGGAGACCAGCGTCTTGCCCTCACCGGTCTTCATCTCGGAGATCTTGCCTTCGTGCAGCACCACGCCGCCCATGAGCTGGACGTCGTAATGACGCTGGCCCAGCGAGCGCTTGGCGCCCTCGCGCACGGTGGCGAAGGCGTCCACCAGAACGTCATTCAGGGCCTCTCCGTCGGCCAGGCGCTGGCGCAGGGCGCCGGTGCGGGCGCGCAAGGCGTCGTCGGAAAGCGCTTCCAGCTCCGGTTCCCGGGTGTTGATGGCGGCGACGGTCTTGCCGAGGCTCTTGATATAGCGGTCGTTGGCGGTACCGAAGACCTTTCGGGCGATGGCGCCGAGCATGGTCAAGACCTCGGAGTTGAACGATGAGAACGGGCAGGGCAGGGCAGCCCACCCGGGGCGTCGCCAAGCGGCGGCCTGCGGCCGGCTGCCGGAAGACGGCCAAGACATAGAGAGCGCCACAACACCTGTCAACGACACCCCCGACCCCGACGCCGAACCCCTGTGCGGGGATACCTGTGCGGACGGCCGCGACAGAGGGCGGCGACGACGGCCGCGACGGCACAAGCATCAAGAAACCGTCATGAACGGTTCGGATGCGCCTGGGTCAGCATCAACGCCTGACCGGCGGTGCTTTCGACCTGCGGGGCAGGCGGGTGAAGGCTGGTCTGGACAATGTGCGGGTCGTGTCGGCCCCGATTTCGCGGCCGGTGACGTGCGGGCCGCAGGCTGCAACGGCAAACAAGCCATCGGGGCGCCCGCAACAGGGAGCCCCCCGGAGGCGAGATCACCCGATTGCCCGGTCCTGACCCGCGCCAATGGTTGACGGCGGGCCGGCGACCGGTCAGGGTGCCGGCTCCGTTCCCGGGTCGTCGGTCTCAGGTGTCCCGCGCGGACGCCTGTCATGGTATCGACATGATCTTCCCTCTTCTTGTTTAACCCAGCCTTGATCAAGGACTGAACGCCATGGTTTCCTCCACCTCCCGCGCCCTGGCTTTCGCCGCCGGCCTGTCCCTGGCCGTCGCGGGCGTGACCTCTGTCGCCCAGGCCCAGCAGCCCGAAATCGCGCCGGACACGGTGGTCGCAACGGTCAATGGCGAGGACCTCACCATGGCCGAGGTGGAGCGCCTGCGTGCGCGCGATCCCCAGCTTCAACAGGTGCCGATGGCCATGTTGTTCGACACGCTCGTCGGCCATCTGGTGGAAGGGCGCCTGATCATTGAGAAGGCCAAGGACGAGGGCTTCGCGGATGACGCCAAGGTTCAGGAGCGGCTGGACGCGGTGCGTGACGAGATCATCCGCAGCGTCTATCTGACCCGGATGGTTGAAGAGGCGGCCAACGAGGAGGCCATCGCCGAGAAATACGAGGCCTTCAAGGAAGCCAACCCGCCCGAGGAAGAGGTGCGCGCCTCGCATATCCTGGTGGAGACCGAGGAAGAGGCCCGCGCGCTGATCTCCCAACTGGAGGAAGGCGCCGAGTTCGCCGAACTGGCCAAGGCGGAATCGACGGGTCCGTCGGCGCCCAAGGGCGGCGATCTGGGCTACTTCAAGCGTGAGGGCCAGATGGTCGAGCCCTTTGCCAAGGCCGCCTTCGACCTGGAGGCCGGCGCTCACACCACCGAACCGGTGAAAACCCAGTTCGGCTGGCACGTCATCAAGGTGACCGACCGTCGCATGGGCGAGCCGCCCGCCCTGGACGAGGTGCGCAACCAGCTTACCACCCAGATCGCGGAAGAGGCCATCGCCGCCATGATCGAGGACCTCCGCCAGGGTGCCGAGATCAAGACGACGTCGTTCAAGGACCTGGTGCCCACCGCCGAGGAATAGGAGCGGGTCCGGCACCGGGAAGCCGACATCGCCGCCGCGAGGCGGCGGCGGATGGCCCGGTTCTTGGTCCGATGAGCCGGGGCCAGGGCGGACCGCGATCAACAGGTCTCGTCGGGCGGCCCTCCTGCGCTGACAAAGACAAGGGAGCCATCCGTCGGCGCACGAGACCATTGTTCATGCATCACCTTACCGAACTCGGGTCGATGC
>CAYFTQ010000191.1:3392-5503 GCA_964346035.1 uncultured Roseospira sp.
TGTTCATGCATCACCTTACCGAACTCGGGTCGATGCACTAGCGGTCGGCGAAGCGGACCGCCTGGCGGGCGGCGGCGATCAGGGCCTGGGCCTTGTTCCAGCACTCCTGGAGTTCGGCGTCCGGGTCCGAATCGGCCACGATGCCGCCGCCGGACTGGATGTGTACGACCCCATCCTTGACCAGCGCCGTGCGCAGGGCGATGCAGGTATCCATGTTGCCGCTGGCCGAGATGTAGCCCACGGCCCCGGCATAGAAGCCGCGGCGCACGGTTTCCAGTTCCTCGATGATCTCCATGGCGCGCACCTTGGGCGCGCCCGATACTGTCCCGGCGGGAAAGCCCGCCATCAGGGCGTCCATGGCGTCCTGGCCGTCGCGCAGGCGTCCGACGACGTTGGAAACGATGTGCATGACGTGGGAGTAGTATTCAACGAAGAACCTGTCGGTGACCTTGACGGTGCCGACCTCGGCCACCCGGCCGACATCGTTGCGCCCCAGATCCAGCAACATCAGGTGTTCGGCCCGCTCCTTGGGATCAGACAACAGGTCGGCGGCGTTGGCGGCGTCTTCGGCGGCGTTGGCACCGCGCTTGCGGGTGCCGGCAATGGGGCGGATGGTGACCTCGCCGTCGCGCAGGCGGACCAGAATCTCCGGGCTGGCGCCTACGATCTGATAGCCGCCCAGATCAAGATAAACCATGTACGGTGACGGGTTGGTGCGCCGAAGCGCCCGGTACAGGCTGAACGGGGGCAGCCGGAAGGGCAGCGTGAAGCGCTGCGACAGCACCACCTGGAAGATGTCGCCAGCCATGATGTATTCTTTGGCGCGACGCACTTTTTCCTTGTAGGCGTGAGCGTCCATCATGGGGGTGGCGCAGGGTTCGGGGTCCGGATCGCCGCTCAGTCGGCGCAGCGGCAGCGAGCGTTCCAGGTCTGCAGCCACGTCGGCCAGCCGCTCGCGCGCCAGCGCCAGGGCGGCATTGGCGTCCACGCCCGCGCGCGGCCACACCGGCGTGGCCAGGGTCAGGCGGTGCTGGATGTTGTCAAAGGCCACCATGACCGTGGGGCGCATGAACACGCCGTCGGGCACGCCGACCGGATCGGGGTTCTCGTCGGGCACGCGCTCCACCAGACGCACGGTGTCATAACCCATATAGCCCACCAGCCCGGCCATCAGGGGCGGCAGTTCCGGCGGCAGGTCGATGCGGCTTTCCGCCACCACCGCGCGCAGGGACTCCAGCGGCGCCCGGTCATCGGGCGTGAAGGCGTCGGCATCGTGGCGGGCGTCGCGGTTGATCTCTGCGCGCGGCCCGAAGCAGCGCCAGATCAGGTCCGGTTTCAGGCCCAGGAAGGAATAGCGGCCGCGAACGGCGCCGCCCTCCACGCTATCCAGGAGGAAGCTGTGGGGGCGGTTCTCGCAGATCTTGAGGAAGGCGGACACGGGGGTTTCCAGGTCACCGACAAGGTGGGTCCAGACCACCTGCGGGCGCCCGCCCATGTAGGCACTGCGGAAGTCGGCCGGCGAGGGCAGCGTTTCCATGGCGAAGGGGTCCCTACTGGAAGGCGGACTCGATAACGGCCCGGTTGATCTCCACGCCCTGGCGGCGCGACAGGGCATCGGTGAACTGCACGAACAGGTCCTGGGCGATCCCGGCGCGCACGGCTTCGGCGGTGCGGGCGCGGGTCTCGGCCGCGTCGGCGCCGGCTTCGATGATCCTGTCGAGTTGCAGGACGTGCACGGCATCGCCGGTTTCCACCAGCGTCAGGGCGCCGGTCGTGTCCAGGTCGAACAGCGCGCTTACCAGCGGGCTGGCCGGGGCCTCGGCGGCTTGCGCCATTGGTTCCCCGTCGCGACGCACCGGCGGCAGTGCGCGAACGCGGGCTCCGTTCGCCTCGGCAACGGCGGCCAGGGTGCGGCCCTCGCGCGCCGTCGCCAGGATGGTCTCGGCCCGCGCGCGCATGGCCTCGGCCTTCTGCTGGCGCGCCCACAGGGCCTCGACCCGGTCGCGCACGGTTTCCAGCGGGCGCGGCGCCGGCGGCGTCACCTGGTCCACACGCAACACGAAATAGCCGGCGTCGGTTTCCTGCATCAGGGTCTGTTCGCCCACCTCGGC
>CAYFTQ010000192.1:0-5499 GCA_964346035.1 uncultured Roseospira sp.
ATGGTCTCGTCGATGCTTTCCGTCATGGCGCCGGTGCTGCTGATCGCCGGCGCAGGGTTTTTGTGGGGCCGAGCGGCGCGACCCTTTGATGGGGAAACGGTCACCTCGTTGTGCACCACCATCGGGGTTCCGTGCCTGGTGCTGGACAGTCTGACCCGAGCCACGCTGGACTGGGCCGCCTTGGGCGGTATGATGGCCGCCGCCCTGCTGGGGATGAGCGCGATCGGTCTGGGGGCGCTGGCAGTCCTGCGCGCGGCCCGCTTGCCGCTGCCGCCGTACCTGCCGGCCATGATGTTCGGCAACACCGGCAATGTTGGTCTGCCCGTGTGCCTGTTCGCGTTCGGACAGGAGGGATTGGCGCTGGCGGTGGCATTTCTTGTCGTGACCGCCACCTTGAACTTCACCCTCGGCGTTGCAATCGCCGCCGGCCGGGCATCGGCCAGCGTGATGGCGCGCACGCCGGTGGTGTGGGCGCTGGTGGTGGCGCTGGGGCTGAATGCAGGCGGGCAGTCGCTGCCGACGCCTCTGGCCAATGCCGTTCATCTCCTGGCCGGCATGACGATTCCCCTGATGCTGCTGGCATTGGGCGTCTCCCTCGGACAGCTTCGCCCGGGCGGGATGGGCCGAGCGCTGGCGCTGTCCTCGCTCAAGCTGGTGCTGGGATGGGGCGCCGGCCTGCTGGTCGTCTGGACGCTGGGCCTGACCGGCACCACGCGCGGCGTGGTGCTGATCGAACTGGCCATGCCGGTAGCGGTGACGAACTATCTTTTCGCCCAGCGATACGGAAACCGGCCCGACGATGTCGCCGGCCTGGTGCTGGTCTCGACCATGATGGCGTTCGTGCTTCTGCCACCGTTGCTTTGGCTCGCCTGGGGCGGCCCGCCCCCGCCGGCAGCGGGCGGCGCCTTGCCTTGACGGCCTTGTCCGACTTGCGTAGTTGGTTATATTTACGACCAAACGGGCCTTCGGTAACCAGACGAACGAGGGTGGTGGCCCTGACCGCCCGGCCCCGAGAAAGGACTCAGACCCATGGCCCGACCACGCACCTTCGAGCCCGACATCGCCCTGGACCGCGCCATGGCAACCTTCTGGCGGCGCGGCTATGGCGAGACATCTCTTCCCGACCTGCTGAAGGACATGGGCATCAGCCGCTCCAGCTTCTATGACACGTTCGGCGGCAAACGAGAGGTGTTCGAGGCCGCCCTGGCCCGCTATGAGGACCAGGTCATCAACCACATGGTGCTTGCCGTCGAGCGGCCGGGGCCGATCCGCGAAGTGCTGCGCGCCCTGCTGGACGACATGGTCGCCGGCGCCCTGGCCGACAATGGTCGGGGCTGTCTGGTGAGCAACTCCGTCGCCGAGCTGGCGCCGCATGACGACGCCCTGCGCCCCACCCTGAGCCGCATCATGGGACGGGTCGAGGCCGCCCTGACCATGCGCCTGGACCAGGCCCGCACCGCCGGCGAGTTGGCGCCCGACACCGACCCGCGCGCCCTGTCCCGCGCCTATGTCGCCCTCTTCAACGGTCTGTGGGTGGTCGCCAAGATGCGGCCGGGCCGGGCTGCGCTGAACGATATTGCCGACACGGCGTTGCGACTGCTGGACGTCGGCCGGCCCGGTGCTTGACGAGCCGCGCCGGGCTGCGTATTGCGGCGGCCTCGGCGCGTGTCCGCGCGCCATTCCTTGTGCCGTCGGAGTCTCGCCTTCATGCCCCCCTCACCGCCGATCCTGACCTTGCAGGACGTCTCACTAGGGTTCGGCGGACCGCCATTGCTTGATGGCGTCTCCCTGACCGTTGGCAGGGCGGAGCGGCTGTGCCTGGTGGGGCGCAACGGATCGGGCAAGTCCACCCTGCTGAAGGTCATCGCCGGCCTGATCGAGCCGGATGCCGGGACTCGGGCCCTGCAACCCGACGTCACCGTGTCCTACCTGCCACAGGACCCGGACCTGAGCGCCCATGCCAGCACGCTCGACGCCGTCGCCGACGCCCTGCCCGAGGCGCATGCCGGAGAGGCGCACCGCGCCGAGATCATGCTGGATGCCCTGCGCCTGCCCTATGACCGAGCGCCGGAAACGCTGTCGGGGGGCGAGGCGCGCCGGCTGGCCCTGGCCAGGGCGCTGGTGGCCGAACCCGACATCCTGCTGCTGGACGAACCCACCAACCATCTGGACCTGCCCACCATCGCCTGGCTGGAGGAGACCCTGGCCAGCTTTCGCGGCGCCGTGCTGACAATCAGCCACGACCGGGCCTTTCTGCGTCGTCTCACGCAGGCCACGCTGTGGCTGGACCGGGGAACACTGCGGCGCCTCGACGCCGGCTTCGCCGCCTTCGACGACTGGGCCGACGCCCTGGTCGCCGAGGAGCAAACCGCGCGCGCCAAACAGGACAAGCTGATCGCCCAGGAAACACAATGGTCGCGCCAGGGCATCTCGGCCCGGCGCAAGCGCAACCAGGGGCGCCTTCGCCGCCTTCAGTCGCTACGCCGGGACCGCGCCGAGCGCCTGCACCGGCCCGGCGCGGCGGCCATGGCGGTGGACAGCGGCGGCGCCTCGGGCCGGCTGGTGATCGAGGCCGAGCAGGTCGCCAAGAGCTATGACGGCCGCCCGGTTCTGACGCCGTTCTCGACCCGCATCCTGCGCGGCGACCGGATCGGCGTGGTCGGCCCCAACGGCGCCGGCAAGACAACTTTGTTGCGGTTGCTGACCGGCGCACTGGCACCCGACGCCGGACAGGTGCGTCTGGGCACCAACCTGGAGGCCACGACGCTGGACCAGCATCGTTCGATCTTGCGCGACGATCTGACGGTCTGGGATCTGCTGGCCGACAGCGGCGGCGACCATATCGACGTCCGGGGCCGGTCGCGCCATGTCGTGGGCTATCTGCGCGATTTTCTGTTCGAGGACCGTCAGGCGCGCAGTCCGGTTCGCAGCCTGTCCGGCGGCGAGCGCAACCGCCTGGTGCTGGCCAAGGCGCTGGCCCGGCCGACGAACCTGCTCATCCTGGACGAACCCACCAACGACCTGGACATGGAAACGCTCGACCTGCTGGAGGAAATGCTGGCCGAGTATGACGGGACCCTGCTGCTGGTCAGCCACGACCGCGATTTCCTGGACCGGGTGGTGACCGCGACCATCGTGCTGCCCGGGGACGGGCGCGCGGTGGAATACGCCGGTGGTTTTTCCGACGCCCTGGCCCAGGCCGGAGGCGACCTCGCGGCATTGTTCCCGTCCATGCTGGCGGCCGCTCCGGAGGGCCGCTCCCCGGGCGCGACCCGGAACAAGGCGGCGACGGCGACCGCCCCCAAGCCGAAACCGAAACCGAAACCGGCCAAGCTGTCCTATAAACAGGCGCGCGCTCTTGAGTTGCTTCCGGATACAATAGCCGCCCTAGAGGAAGAAACCGCACGGCTTGAACGCGAGCTGGCCGACGCCTCGCTGTTTCAGCGCGATCCCGTCGGTTTCTCGGTCAGGAGCGAGCGCCTGGAGGCGGCCCGCGCCGAGCGCATGGCGGCCGAAGACGAGTATCTGGCGCTGGAAATCCTGCGCGAGGACCTGTCCGGAGAGGCGTCATGAGCGCCGTGGACTGGGGCGCCTGGGCCATGGTCGCCGGCATCAACCTGATGGTCATTCTGACGCCCGGGCCCGATGTCGCCATCACCATGCGGACCGCGCTGGCGCGCGGCATCCGGGCCGGGCTTTGGACAGCGACCGGCATCACCTGCGGCCTGGGGGTCCACGTGCTCTATACCCTGGCCGGCCTGTCGGTGCTCATAGCCCAGTCCGCGACCCTGTTCGGGATCGTCAAGATCCTGGGCGCGGCCTGGTTGATCTGGCTGGGGGTCCAGGGCCTGCGGGCGCGTCCCGCCGAGATCGTCGAGGGTGTGGCCAAGGACGCAACCACCGCCCCGGGTGCCGCCAACCCCGGCCGGCCGCGCGGCGCCTTCGTGGCCGGCTTCCTGACCAACGTGCTCAACCCCAAGGTCGCGCTGTACTTCCTGGCTCTGTTCACGCAGGTCCTGGACCCGGCAACATCAAGCGCGGAGAAGGGGCTGTACGGCCTGACCATGATGGCGCAGACCCTGCTGATCTATGGCCTGCTGGCGGCGCTGATCGGGCAGCCGGGGCCGCGCCGGGCCTATCGCCGCGCCGCGCACTGGGTCGAGCGCCTGCTGGGCCTGGCTTTCATCGGCCTTGGCTTGCGCCTGGCCCTCAGCCGCGCGCAGGAGTAGGACGCACCCGAACGCATCCGCCGCCCCGACCCCAAACCGCTTGATCCGGGGCGGTTTTGGCCCCATCTGTCGGGCATTATGAAGAGGCCCCGCCTCCCCCGCCCTTTTTTCGATCGGATCGTGTCTGACCCATGCAGGTGACCATCAACGGCGAAGCCCGCCCCCTCGACCAGCCCGTCTCGCTTGAAGCCCTTCTGGCCACACTGGACATCGACCCCCGCAAGGTGGCGGTCGAACGCAACCGCGAGATCGTGCCGCGCGGCCAGTATGCCCAGACCACCCTGGCCGACGGCGACGCGCTGGAGATCGTCCACTTCATCGGCGGCGGCGCTCCTGATACCGCGCCTGCCGAGTCCATGGCGGACGAGGGATTCATGGTCGCCGGGCGACGCTTTCACTCGCGCCTGCTTGTGGGGACCGGAAAATACAAGGATTTCGAGGAAACGGCCCGCGCCCTGAAAGCGTCCGGGGCGGAGATCATCACCGTGGCGGTGCGCCGCGTCAACGTCTCGGACCCCAGCCAGCCCATGCTGATGGATTACGTGGACCCCAAGGTCTATACCTACCTTCCCAACACCGCCGGCTGTTTCACCGCCGACGACGCGGTTCGCACGCTGCGGCTGGCGCGTGAGGCCGGCGGCTGGGATCTGGTCAAGCTGGAGGTGCTGGGCGACCAGAAGACGCTCTATCCCGACATGCCGGAGACCTTCCGGGCGGCCGAAGCACTGATCGCCGACGGCTTCAAGGTCATGGTCTATTGCAACGACGACCCCATCGCCGCGAAGCGCCTGGAAGACATGGGCTGCGAGGCCATCATGCCGCTGGGCTCCATGATCGGCTCCGGGCTTGGCGTGATCAACCCGGTCAACATCCGCCTTATCAAGGAGACCGTCTCCGTCCCCGTGCTGGTGGACGCCGGCGTGGGCTGTGCCTCGGACGTCGCCGTGGCCATGGAACTGGGCGTCGACGGCGTGCTGCTGAACACCGCCATCGCCGGCGCCAAGGACCCGATCATGATGGCTCAGGCCATGAAGCTGGCGGTCGAAGCCGGCCGACTGTCCTACCTGGCCGGGCGCATGCCCAAAAAACTCTACGCCGATCCCAGTTCGCCCCTGGCCGGACTGATCTGAGCGCCTCGGCCGGACGCGGAGAGACGCGCCGGCCCGACCTACTTCACCAGCGCGCTGATGTCCTTGAAGGCCGGGTTGGCCTTGTCGCCCAGCCACTCGAACAGGACCATCTCGGTCGTCACGATCTGGCAGCCGGCTGC
>CAYFTQ010000193.1:0-5493 GCA_964346035.1 uncultured Roseospira sp.
AAGGGTGTCCGGGACGGCGCGAGCGACCGGCAAGGCGGTCCGCCAGCGCGCCTCGCACTCCGCCACGGCGGCCGCGCCGGGGGTCCGGTCCGGCGGCAGAACGCCCGGCAGGGTCCAGTCCACCAGCAGGCGGGCTTCCGTCAGCAACAGGGTGTCGTCATAGGGCGGCACCAGGCCGGCGGGCAGGATTTCGATTGCCGGCCGGCGGTGCAGGTCGGCCAGCAGGTCCACGGCCAGGGCGTACAGGGTGGCCTCGTCGGCGCCCTCGGCCAGACGGCGGGTGAAGGTGGCGTCGCCCAGGTCCTCCAGCAGCAGCAGGCCGGCTTCGGGGTCGTCGCCCAGGATGCGCGGCGCGGCGTAGCCCAGTGCCAGCAGGTGGCGGGCGACCGCGACGAAGGGACGCACGTCTTCCAGGCCCGGTGGGGCGTCCATCAGCACCGCTGTCATGCCCTCGCGCACGACCCGGTAATAGGTGCGGAACGAGGCGTCGCCGGCCAGGAACGACACATCCGCCCGGCCCCAGCCCAGGCGCTCCAGGAAGGCGCCGCGCGCTGCGGCGCGGTCCGGAAGGGGAGCGGGATCAGGTCGCGACATCGCGGTCCAGTCCCCTCTCGCGCCCGCACCAGGCACCATGGGCCGTCAGCGCGGCCCGGCGCGTGGTCGGGCCGGTGGCGGTCAGCGCGATGCAAAGGCAGTCGCGCGGCAGCGCACCCAGGCGGTCGGGCCACTCCACCAGCGCGACGCCATCGGCCACGGCCTCGTCAAGGGCCAGGTCGTGGACCTCGTCCGGGTGGACGATGCGGTAGAGGTCGAAATGCGCCACCGGAAAGCCGGCAGCGGTGTCATAGGTCTGCACCAGGGTGAAGGTGGGGCTGGGGGTTTCCTCGTCGGGGTTGCCGGTCAACGCGCGCACGATGGCACGCGCCAGCGCCGTCTTGCCGGCCCCCAGATCTCCGTCGAGAGCCACCAGATCGCCCGGCCGCAGACGCGCGGCCAGCGCCCGGCCCAGGCGCGCGGTCGCGGCCTCGTCGGCGAGCGGGATGATAAGGGGCGGCGGTTCGGTCATGGGCGGGCCCGGTGCTGGCGAGGGAGCGCGCGTCAGTGGCGTGGCGGCCCCGGTTTTAGCGGGCCGGCGCGGTCCCCGCAATCAGGGCAATCGCAATGGCGTGGGGTTGCAGGTCCGGGTGCGGGCGGGTAAGTCAGGCCAACCGCCCCTGTCCAGCCGTTCCCGGAGAACTCGTCGCGATGGCCGATCCCGCCGTTCACAAGACCGATGCCGTCATCATCGGGGCCGGCCCCGTGGGCCTGTTCGCCGTCTTCCAGCTCGGCATGGCGCGATTGCGCTGTCATGTGGTGGACGTTCTGGATACGCCGGGGGGCCAATGCACCGCGCTCTACCCCGAAAAGCCGATCTACGATATCCCGGCCCATCCGAAGGTGATGGCGGGCGCCCTGATTGATCAGTTGATGGAACAGGCGGCCCCGTTCACGCCCCACTTCCATCTGGGCCAGAAGGTCGAGGGCCTGACCCGCAATGAGGACGATACGGCCTGGCGGCTGACCACCAGCGCCGGCTCGGTGCTGGAAGCGCCGGCGGTGTTGATCGCCGCTGGCGCTGGCGCATTCGGGCCGAACCGCCCGCCGCTGGCCGGGATCGAGGCCTACGAGGGTCACAGCGTGTTCTATCTGGTGGCCCGGCGCGAGGCCTTCCGGGACCGCCGCGTGGTCATCGCCGGCGGCGGGGATTCCGCGGTGGACTGGGCGCTGTCGCTGTCCGAGGTGGCGTCCCATGTCATGGTCGTTCACAGACGGGCGAAGTTCCGCGCCGCGCCGGACAGCGTCGCACGCCTGCATGCCCTGGTTGAGGCTGGTCGAGTCGAACTCGTTGTGCCCTGTCAGCTCAAGGCGTTGGAGGGGGACGGCACGGCCCTGTCCGCCGTTGTCGTGGCCGACATGGACGGCGCCACCCGCCGCCTGGAGGCGGATCGCCTGCTGCCCTTCTTCGGGCTGGCAAGCAACCTGGGGCCGATCGCGGACTGGGGGCTGGTGTTGGAGCGCCAGCAGATCAGCGTTGATCCGGCCACCTGCCGGACCAGCCTGCCCGGAATCTTCGCTATTGGCGATGTTGCGCACTATCCGGGCAAGCTGAAGTTGATCCTGACCGGGTTTGCCGAGGCCGCCATGGCCGCCCACGCAGCCTATGAAGCCGTGCATCCGGGCCAGGTGCTCCACTTCGAACATTCCACGACAACCGGTGTTCCCGGCCTTTCTTGAGATTAATGCCGTATTGTCACCGAAACAACATCGACGGCCTGGGCCGGGGTGGTTAACAATCGCGGTGTGCGGCGTTGGCCTTTTTGTTCCGGGGCCATAAAGGGTTTGGGGGCCGGTCCGCGTGGGGGGCTACACTGGTGTCCTTCGCCTGGATGTCCTTCCTTGAAACGAGCCGCGCGCCCGTCTCGGGACCGTGTCCGGAGTCCGGGGCGTTGGGTGACGGGAGCCGGTGGTCGGGCGCCGGTGTGATGATCAACATTGGGATGGTGGCGCGACCGGGTGATCCTCGGAGCGCGGAACCGAATCGCTGTTGCGGTCGCGGGTGTCGCCATGGACGCGGTCGCGGGCGCCGGCATGGTCCGCAAAGCGCGCCGGTTTGGTTCGTCATGGGGTCGCCGGGGCGGGACGGCCCTTGCGCTTGGGGCGGCTGGTGAAGACAAAGACGGGTCGGAGTCCAGGTCACATGTGTTCTTGCTTAGGTTGAATTGAAATGATTGTGCGGATGCTTCTGGAGGGGCTGTTCTCGATGGGACGGGGGCCGGTCGTGCCGACCCTGCGCCCGCCACGACCGGCGGCCCGAGGGCAGCGGCGCGCGGCCTCGCCGCGGACGTTTCGGGGCCGCCCCGACCTTCTGATGCTGACCGGTGCCCTCTCGGCGCCGTCGGCGTTACCCTCTCGGCCCCACCGGCTCCGGTCCGCCGGAGGTCGCCGATGGGCGGCCTGACGGTGTGGGCGGCGACGAAAGCGCATGGTTTTCTGGCGATTGCGGGGCTGGCGGCGGCATTGCTGCTGACGCCGCCGCCGGTTCCGGCCTGGGCTGCCGGTGGCGGTGGGGGGCACGACGGCGGCGACGGCTCGGCCAAGAGCGCCGGAGAGCGACCCGACAGGGAGACCAGGCGCCCGCGCGACGAGGCCGACCAGGTGGATGGCCGCTACATGCAGGCGGCGGCCCTGTGGCTGCCGGTGGTGCAGGGGTCACGCTCGCGCTATCAGGCGCTTACCCCGCGCCTGGTGCCGGCGCCCGATCAGCGGGTCATGGCCTGTTTCAAGGCGCCCTGGGCGCATGAGGCCCTTCTGATCGCGCTGCATGCCGACCCGCTGACTGTCGAGCGCCTGACCGGCCTGGAGACGTCATCCTTCAAGGCCGGTCTGTTGGAAAAGGTCCACGACCACGTCGGCATGACGGGCCTGTATTCGGATATCATTCTGCTGTCGGGCATACATCAGCCCGACCCGGGCGAGTTCGAACTGTCGATCATGTGCCAGTGACGACCGGCGCCGGGTCCCTGGCGGGCGGTGCGGTGCCGCCATCCGCCGTGGTCGGGTCAGTCAGGGCCAGTTCAAAGGCATGAAAGCGCATGCCCCGATCTTCCTGGAGGCCGATGACCGTTTCGGCGAATCCAAGCCGGCCGTAGAAGTCGCGCGCGTACGGGGTGGCGCGCACGCGCAGGCGCGCCAGGCCCGGGGCCAGGGCCAGGGTTCGCTCGATGGTGGCCTGCAACAAGCGGCGCCCGAGCCCCCGGCCCTGATGTTCGCCATGCACGTAAAGTAGGGTAAGGTAGCCGTCCCGGTGGATTTCGCAGACGCCAAGAAGGCGCCGCCGTCGCTCCGCGACTTGCAGAACGCTGCCCGATGCAAGGCGGCCGCGCAACGCCGGGACGGACACGAAATCGCGGAACATGGCGTGGCCTGCCGGCGTATTGTCGCCGGCGTTGAAGGCGTCGTACTGGGCCAGCAGGAAGTCCCGCACGGGTCCCGCGTCCGACACGGCCATGGGCCGCAGGTGCCAGCCGTCCCGCGTCACGGTCCAGTACGCCGCCGGCGCCTCCGCGATCCGGGACCAGCGTCGCGCGCGGCCATCGGGGGCCGCCGGCAGCGCCGCGAATCGGGAGTCGGTCATCGCGTTTCCCCCTTGTCAGGTCCCTTGTCAGGCGCCCCCGCCCGGCGCTAGGACTAAAGCGCGCCGGGCCGATGCCTGGCACCGACACTATCCGAATGCCCGGTTTAAGAAAAGCCTATAACGTCCTGCCATTCCACAGTCTTAGTTCGCGAGGCCCCGTGTCCGCCCGTCGTTCCAGATTGTCGCGCGCCGGCCCGGGCCGGCATATCCCGGTGCCGCGCTGGCGCTGGCTGCGCGCGCCCCTGACGCTGGCCCTGGCCGGTGTGACCGTGGCCAGCGTGCTGTCCATGCTTTGGTTCGACCGCTCGCTGGCTCTGTTCATGCGCGCCCGGGTGGACGGAGACTGGCAGGGGTTCTGGCATATCGTGACCGACCTGGGTAGCGGCGCTCATTGGTATCTTCTGGTCCTGGCGGGTTGGGCCTGGTGTCGCGTCACGGCGGTCGGTGCGCTGTTCCAGGAGGACTGGGCGCGCCGCCGCGAGCAGGCCCGGACATGGCTGTTGCTGGGGCTGGGTGGGCTGCTGGCCAGCGGTCTGGTGATCACGGTCTTGAAGTGGGTCCTCGGCCGACTGCGACCGTCCTGGCTGTTCCGGGAGGATGTCTACGGTTTCGCGCCGCTATCGTTCCTGGGGTCCGCCAACAGTTTTCCGTCCGGCCATTCGCAGACCATCTGGGCCATCATGGCGGCCTTGATGGTCATGTTTCCCCGGCACTGGCCGTCCTGGGCGGGTGTCGGTGCGCTGGTTGCCTCAAGCCGCCTGTTCGTCGGCAAGCACTATCTGTCGGACGTGCTGGTGGGCAGCGCCATAGGCATTGCCACGGTGCTGCTGCTGGCCGGCTGGGCCGAGCGGCGCGGCTGGCGCACGCGGATCGGTAAACCACGCTGAGCCGGCCGTCCGTGGCGTCGCGTCCCCGCGCCCGGTTCGGGCAAGCTGTGGGGCCGGCACCGGCACCGGGACGGGCACCGGGACGGGCTCAGTCCCTGCCGGTGGGCAGGGTGGCGCGCCAGGCGGTGCCGCTGGCGCCCATCTCATAGCCACGCCTGAACAGGGCGCGCATGTGTTCGGGTTCGAACGCGACCATGCTTTCGCCGACCGCGTCGGCCGGGATCCAGACGGCGCCGAAGTCCAGCCCGTAGCGGTCGGCCATGGCGCGGGTCGCGGCAAGGACGGATCGGGTGTGATTGCGGACCATGGTCGAGAAGGCTGTGGCGACCACCGGAACGTCCGATTCAGGCACGGGATCGTAGCGCGGGGAGAGGCCATTGTCGACGATGGCATAGAACCGGTGCCGATTCGATGGGGGGCATCTCGGGGACG
>CAYFTQ010000194.1:0-5491 GCA_964346035.1 uncultured Roseospira sp.
GCTCAGGGCGGGGGTGCGGCTGGCCCCGTTCGACGAACTGGAACGCGCCTGCCAACGCCTGGGCAACGACATCGACGGCCGCCACGCCCTGGAACAGCGCGGGCTGGACGCCGTGAGGCGGCGCGACGGCGCCACGGTGCTGAAACGGGCACTGGCGCGCACGCCGACCGCCCCGCCGGAGAGCCGCGACGAGGCACGGGGCGGCCCCGCGCGCAACAGCCCGGACCGGGTGCGGGCCGCGGCCAAGGCGCCCGCCACGACCGGGACGCCCGCGCCGCCCCCCCCCGCGACCGGCCTGCCGCCAGGGGTGGGTGGCGTGCCGACACTGCTCAACATGAATGGCGGCCGCGACCCGATCGAGGAGGCGCTCAACCTCGACCTGCCGGGCGCGCGCCGGCCACTGGGCGTGGCGGCGCCCGACCTGGTCGCCGACCCCTGCGACGCGGCCCTGATCGGGTGCGTCTTCCACACCGCGCGCTTCGGTCCCGTGGCGCTGGAGCCGGGCGCCTTCGGGCGCGTCCTGGCGCCCTGGGTGCCGGCGCGGGTGACCGACCTGACGGCCTTCATGGAGACCTGCCTGACCCTGCTGGCCGAGGACGGCGCCCTGGAACTGCTGGTTCCCTATGACCTGTCGCACGGCGCCTGGGCCGATCCAGGCAACCGGCGCGCCTTTAACGAGCACGCCTTCACGGCCTTCACGGACGGTCACGCCGCCATCGGCTGGCACGAGGCCAGCTTCGCGCTGGACAGTCTGGAGTTCGCCTTTTCCGCCCTGGGCGAGCGCCTGGAAGCCGAGGGCGCCGCCGTGGAGACCATCCTGGCGACCGCGCGCGCCGTCGATGCCATGCGCGTGGTCCTGCGCAAGCGGGCGCTGCCCCGGGGCGGCTGATTCAGCCCGGCAGGTGCTGTCCGGCCACCCGGCAACTTCTGCCCAGCGTTAACGTGTTCTTTATCCGGCGGCCCTAGCCTGATGCCCGGTCAACGACGGTCGTCACACGTGGCGCGTTCCCGCGCCCGACGGCTGGTCCCGATCCCTGAGTCAGATGCGCGTCCGCCGGTCTTGCGGCCGGGTTCGGGCGCCGCCGTCAAGAGGGCCTCGCCGTGAGCGGCTTCATGGAACAGATGCGCGGTCTGGGACCGGCTCGGCTCGCCGCCATGGCCGGCGTGGCCGTGGCCCTGGTCGGGCTCATCATTTTCTTCGCCACCCGCTTCGCCACGCCGCAATACGAGTTGCTCTACAGCGGGCTTCAGCAGGCAGAGGCGCAGTCGATCGTCCAGAGCCTGGAGGAACAGAACGTTCCCTACCAGTTGGCCGAGAACGGAACCGAAATCCGCGTGCCGGCCGACCAGCGCGACCGCATGCGGCTTCAGACTGCGGAACTGGCGGTCGGCGGCGGGGCGTCGGTCGGCTATGAGGTCTTCGACAACACCAGCGCGCTGGGCTCCACCAATTTCGTGCAGAACGTCAACCTGCTGCGCGCCCTGGAGGGCGAACTGGCCCGCACCATCCGCGTGATCGACGGCGTGCGCGCCGCGCGCGTCCATCTGGTGCTGCCGCGCCGCGAGGTGTTCTCGCGCGAGACCAACCCGCCCTCGGCCTCGGTCATGGTGTCCATGGGGCGCGGGTCCATGGATGCCAGCCAGGTGGTCGCGATCCAGAACCTGGTGGCGGCCGCCGTGCCCCGCATGACGCCCAAGGACGTCTCGATCGTGGACGAGCGCGGCCAGATGCTGACCAGGGGCATGGATCAGGACGGCAGTCTGGCCGCCCTGACCCGCGAGGAAGCCCGCCGCTCCCAGGAACAACGCATGGCGCGCGCGGTCGAGGCGCTGCTGACCCGCACGCTGGGTCCTGGCAAGGTGCGCGCCGAGGTGAGCGCCGATATGAATTTTGACCGCGTGGTGACCAACGAGGAACTGTACGATCCGGACACCCAGGTGGCGCGCTCGACCGTGACGGTCGAGGAGCAGATGAACAGCGAGGACAGCGAACCCACGCCGGTGACCGTGGGCCAGAACCTGCCCGAGGGCGAGTTCCAGGAAACGCAGGGCGCCGGGTCTTCCACCAACGAGACGCGCACCGAGGAGACCGTCAACTATGAAATCTCGCGCACGGTGCGCAACCAGGTGCGCGAGGCCGGCGTCATAGATCGCCTGAGCGTGGCCGTTCTGGTGGACGGCGTGCGCGGCACGGACGCCAACGGCCAGCCCACCTACGAGCCCCGCTCCGAGGCCGAGATGGACCAGATTTCGGCCCTGGTGCGCTCCGCCCTGGGCTTTGATCCGGGGCGCGGTGATCAGCTTGAGGTCATCAACATGCGCTTTGCCGACGTGGACTCCATGTTCGGCCAGGAAGAACCCTGGATGTTCATGGGCTTCACCAAGGACGAGATCATGCGCATGGCCGAGGGCCTGGGCGTGGCCATCGTCGCCATCCTGGTCATCCTGCTGGTGGTCCGTCCGCTGGTCACGCGCGCATTCGAGAGTCTGCCGTCCGGTGCCGACGGCGGCGCCCCCGGCCTGCTCTCGGCAGAGGCCGCCGGCGCGCCGCAATTGACCGGTCCGGCAACCGCCCCGGTGCCCATCGGGCTGGGCGATGAGGACCTGGAAGACTCCAACGAGCTGATCGACATCGAGAAGGTCGAGGGTCGCGTCAAGGCGTCCAGCCTGCGCAAGATCGGTGAGATCGTGGAGAAGCACCCGGAAGAGGCGCTTAGCATCATTCGCAACTGGCTTTATTCGGAAACCTGAGGCCACGCGCCTGGGTGAGATCCCCTTCACGACGGAGAACGCATCGTGGGTCGCGTCAAGGAAGACTATCGCAGCCTGACCGGGCCCCAGAAGGCCGGCATCATGATGCTGTCCCTGGGCGAGGAGCATTCCGCCAAGCTCTTCACCCTGATGGACGACGAGGAAATCCGGGAACTGTCGCAGATCATGGCCAACCTCGGGACGATCAGTTCCAACGTGGTCGAACGCCTGTTCATAGAGTTCGCCGACGCCATCTCCAATACCGGTTCGCTGGTTGGCTCCTACGACACCACGGAACGCCTGCTGATGCGCTCGCTCGGCAAGGACCGGGTCGAGGCCATCATGGAGGAGATCCGGGGTCCGGCCGGTCGCACCATGTGGGACAAGCTGGGGAACGTGAACGAACAGGTGCTGGCCAACTATCTGAAGAACGAATACCCGCAGACGGTCGCCGTCGTGCTGTCCAAGATCAAACCGGACCACGCCGCCCGCGTCATGTCGCTGCTGCCGGAAAGCTTCGCCATGGAAGTCGTCATGCGCATGCTGCACATGGAGGCGGTCCAGAAGGAGGTTCTGGACGGCGTCGAAAAGACCCTGAGGACCGAATTCATGTCCAACCTGGCCCGGACCGCACGGCGCGATGCCCACGAGATGATGGCGGAGATCTTCAACAGTCTCGACCGCAATACCGAGAACCGGTTCGTCACCGCGCTGGAGGAACGCAACCGCGAATCCGCCGACCGTATCAAGCAGCTCATGTTCACCTTCGAGGATTTGGTGCGCGTCGATTCCCAGGGCGTCCAGGTGCTGTTGCGCCATGTCGAGAAGGACAAGCTGGGTCTCGCCCTCAAGGGGGCCTCCGACGCCATCAAGGAACTGTTCTTCAAGAACATGTCCGAACGCGCCGGCAAGATGCTGCGGGAGGACATGGAAGCCATGGGGCCGGTGCGTGTGCGCGAGGTGGACGAGGCCCAGAACGCCATTGTCACGCTCGCCAAGGAACTGGCCAATACCGGCCAGATCGTTATTTCCGACGGCAAGGAAGACGACGAACTCGTCTATTGATCGCCACCGCCACCAGCCCCGGCCCTGATCCGGGATACCAGGAACCGGAGTCCGCCCGCGCATGGCCCAGGTAAAGAAGTTCCTGTTTGATCGCTCGTTCGACGAGGATCGGCCCGGCCGGACCCGACGTGCGAACGATGCCGGCGGCGCGAACAAGGACGCGGCCGCCCCCGGCGCTGCGGCAGGCGAGCCGGACGCCCCGGCCGATGCCGGCGCCGATCAGGACAGCGAGGCGGACGCGGCCGGCTATGCCGGGCTGGACCGGCGCCGACGGGGCGCCGACACCCCGGCGCCGCCCCCGGCCGAGGTGTACTCGGCCGCCGACCTGGCAGCGGCGCGCGACGAGGGCTATGTCAATGGCCATACGGCCGCGCTGGAAGAGGCCGCCAAGACCGATTCCCACGTCAGCGCCAACGCGCTGAAGACCATCGAACAGGCGCTGGACACCATGGAGGCGGCGCAGGCCGACTTTCATGCCGCGATGGAACGCCAGGCCGTGCGACTGGCGCTGACCATCACGCGGCGCCTGCTGCCGGCCACCGGCGAGCAGGCCATGGCGGCGGAGATCGAGAGCCTGGCCGCCCGGGTGCTGCCCGACCTGATGGATCAGCCGCGCCTGATGGTGCGCGTCAACGGCGCCATCGCGGATACCATGCGCACGGCCCTGCGCGACCTGAAGAACGAAAGCGGCTTCGAGGGACGCGTCATGGTGCGGCCCGACAACACCCTGAAGGTCGGCGATTGCCGCCTGGAGTGGGGCGAGGGCGGCATCGATCGCGACAGCGGACGTCTTTGGGCGGAGATCGAGGCCGCCGTCTCGCGCCACCTGAACGAGCCGGTCCCGGTCCCCGAACCGGTCCCCGAACCGGAACCGGAGCGCGAGGCCGAACCGGTCGAGCGTGAATCGCCATCCGAGGACGCCGATCAATCGGAAGGGGCGCGCCGACGCAGCAGCTTCTTCTCGGGCCGGCGGGGGTAGGTCCAAGCAACAGTGCCGGGGACTTGGACGGAACAGTGCCGGGGACTGGCTGAATTGCGCCAGTCCCCGGCACTGTTCCGTCCCCGCGGCTGGCTGCGCTTCAGCGCCCAGGAGCGGATGTCGGCCCGCCTGGCGACCTCGGTGCAGAGCAGCTTGGGATCCGGAATGATGTCCACGCGTCCCAGATCCAGGCGGTCGGCGTCCCAGCAGGTCTGGACCGTGACGTGCGCCTCGACCCACCCGTCCGTATGGTGGGTGCACGCATAGGTCAGGTGGGCGAACGCTTCATCGTCGAGGGAAAGGTAGCGACCCCGAAGGGTCTGGGCCAGCGCGGCGCCGCGTGCGCCGTGTCCGGGGTCGTGCCCGTCGTTTTCCCGTTTCACGTCGTGGAACAGCGCAAAGAGGGCGACGACCTGCACGTCGGCGCCGGTCTCCCGGGCCAGCCGCAGGCCGTTCTCACGGACGCGCATCCAATGACCGAACCCGTGAATGCCTCCCCAGTTCAGCGCGTAGATTGCGCGCAGATGTGCGAGGAGCGCTTCGTCGATCGCGGGTCCCTCGATCTGATTCATGGTTTTCTCCATGGCTGCCGTCAATGCCGAGGTCTTTTCCCTATCCTAGCGAAAACCCGGGGGCACCCATGCGCTGCGCCCCCGGGTTCTTGTTCGAGCCGTCGACCCTACGCCGGCACGCGCT
>CAYFTQ010000195.1:0-5451 GCA_964346035.1 uncultured Roseospira sp.
GGGGTGAACTCCGGACCGCACAGCTCGGCACCGCGCGGACAGGCATAGAAGCGCCGGGTGATGGCGCGGCCCGGACCCTGCACGTCGGCCGCCCAGACACCGTCGGCAATGCCGCTTTTCGGGCCGCCGTCGGTGGCGATCCAGATGCGACCCTTGCGGTCGAAGGCGTGGTTGTCCGGGCAGGACAGCCAGCCGCTTTCGCCGACATCGCCGCCATACTGCGCGCCGTCCTCGGGCTTGGACGGGTCGCCGCACAACAGGAAGATGTCCCAGGTGAACTGGTCGGCGGTGTGCTCGGCGTCGGCGGCGTTGCCGTCGGGCGCCGTGCCGGGCGGGATGATCTCGATGACGTGGCCATGACGGTTGATGGCGCGCGGGTTGGCCGCGTCAAGCTGATCTTCCTGGCGCTTGGTGTTGTTGGTCAGCAACGCATAGATGATGCCGTTGGTCGGGTTGGGCTCCACGTCCTCGGGCCGGTCCATCGGGGTGGCGCCCAGCAGGTCGGCGGCCTTGCGGGTTTCGATGAAGACGTCGGCCTGGCTGTTGAAGCCGTTCTCGGCGGTCAGCGGCCCTTCGCCGAAGACCAGCGGCATCCAGTCGACGGTTCCGTTCTCGTTGAAACGGGCCACCGACAGGATACCGTCATCCAGCAGGTCCATGTTGGCGGCGCGATCATCGGGATTGAACGTGCCGGCGGTCACGAAGCGATAGATGTACTCGAACCGCTGATCGTCACCACCATAGACCACCACATGGCCGTCCTTGTTGACGACGGTGGTCGCACCCTCGTGCTTGAAGCGGCCCAGGGTGGAGCGCTTCTTGGGCACCGAGTTGGGATCGTAGGGATCGAACTCGACCATCCAGCCGAAGCGGTTGGCCTCGTTGGGCTCCTTCTCGACGTCGAAGCGGTCGTGGAACTTGCCCCAGGCATAGCGGCCGCCGCCGATGCCATAGCGCTTGTAGTTCTCGGCCTCGGCGGTCTTCTCGATGTCACCCATGAAGTAGCCGTGGAAGTTCTCCTCGGCGAACAGGATGGTGCCCCACGGGGTTTTGCCGCCGGCGCAGTTGTTCAACGTGCCGATAACCTTGGTGCCGGTCGAATCGGCGCTGGTCTTCAGGCGGTCGGAACCGGCGGCCGGGCCGGCCATCTCGAACTCCGTATTCAGGGCGTCGAAACGGCGGTTCAGCGGGCTGTCCTTGACCACCGACCACTGCCCGTTCTCGCGCTTGATCTCAATGACGGTATGGCCGTGCGCGGCCATTTCGATATCGACCTGGTCCTTGGTCAGCTTGTCGATCTCGCCGTCGCCGATGCCCGGGAACATCAGGTGCGGGTTGGTGTACTCGTGGTTGACGCACAGCAGACCGTGGTCGGAGCTGTCCGAGCCCAGCGGCAGCGGCATGAAGCCCACGAAATCGTTGTTGTAGCCGAACTGCACGGACTGCGCCTCGGCCGACTGGTTCGCCGGGTCGAACTCGGGCGCGCCCGCCACCACCGGGTCGCCCCAGCGGATCAGCATCTGCATTTCGTAACCGTCGGCCACATGGCTGTTTTCGTCATAGCTGTGGGGCAGCGGCGGGAAGGTCAGCGTGCTGGCGCCCTCGGCGGCGTGGGCCTGGGACGGAGCCAGCAGCGCGCCGGCGGCGCCGGCCGTGGAGGCCACGGCGACCGAGGCGGCGGCGCCCTTCATCAGGCCGCGGCGGCTGAGCGTCTTGCCGCTGAACAGGCTGGCGGCGACGATGGCGGCGCCGGTACCGCCCAGCGCGGTGGTGGCGGCCAGACCGGCCGGCGTGCCGCCGGTCTGGTTCAGGCGCGCGGCCAGAAGGCTGTCGAACGACGGACGGGTGGACGGGTTGAGCGCGACGTCGTCGTCGCCGTCAACCAGGGTGCTCCAGGTGGAGCGTTCGGTCCGGGGGGCGTTGGTCATGGGGTAACTCCCTTGGGGGGACTTCGGTTGCCGATCAAGTCGGGACCAGGGACGGGTCCGGCCGCACGGTGCGGGCGACCGTCGTCGATGCCAAAGAATAGGGAAGTGACGCTGTCTTCTCCATTGACGAAGCTTGAATGTTTTTTGACACCGGACGGAGTGTATTTCTGGTCGCAATCAAAATTATTTATGACATTTTGATTTCGGACCGTTGCGTATTGATAATGTGTTCGGGCCCGGCTCGCGCTTCGACAGCGGCAGCGACCCGGCGTGGCCATGATTTCCATGCCACCATCGACAGCGTGACGGGTCAGCCGGCGCGCGTCGTGCCCGGGTGTGGCCGCTGACCCGGCTCGGGATAGACGCCGACGGGGCCGGCGCCAGTTCTCCCAAGCAAAGCGTGTGTCACGTCGGGTAGATACTCCCCGCGACAGAATCAGAGCTGAACAGCGGCGTGTGAGTCACCAAGTCTTAACCACCGATGCCCTAGGGTGTGATCAAGATCACACGGTCGGGGGCCAGACCATGCGAATTGAGGATCGGGTGAGCGTTTCCGATGCGGCGCGCGCCTATGCACGTGCCCGCGCGGACCGCGCCAGCCGTGCCGATGGGGCGCCGTCGTCGGCGTTCGATCGCTCGGCGCTGAGCGTGCTGGGCATTCCCGAGAGCGAGCTGACCCCGGCGGTGTACCAGGCCATGGGCCGGTTGCTCGACGAGGTCGGGCAACTGCATCACGAGATCGCCGACCTGCGCGAGAGGGTGCGCCACGCCGAAAGCCTGGCCGACGAGGACCCGCTTGTGCCCTTGCGCAACCGGCGCTCGTTCATCCGCGAACTGGAACGCATGATCGCCTACGGCGAACGCCACGGGCACGACATTTCCCTCTTGATGCTGGATTTGGACGGCCTCAAGCCCATCAACGACACCGGCGGCCACGCCGCCGGGGACGACGCCATCAAGCAGGTGGCCGCCGTCCTGATAGAGACCACCCGGGACTCGGATCTGATCGGGCGCCTGGGTGGCGACGAGTTCGGTGTGGTGCTGATGGACATGGACCGTGCCGGCGCCGAGACCATCCGCCAACGCATCGGCGAGGCGATCGCGGCGTGCTCTGTGATGCTGCCGGACGGACCGCGTTCCCTGTCGGCGTCGTGCGGCGTATGCACGTTCCGGCCCGGCCTGACGTTGCCCGAAGCCATGGCGATCGCCGACGAAACCATGTACCGGCAGAAGGCGCACCGTCGCCGGCACTGACTGACCCCGACCGACACCCCAACCAAGGCGTGACGTGGTCGCGGGCATCGGCTTCAAGGCCGATGGGATGTGCCGCCGGTGATGATCGTCTCCAGACGCGCGAGCTCCGAGAAGTGCAGCAACAGCACGTCGTTGGTCCGCGCCAGGGCGATCGCGCTTTTCGTAAAGCTGGAGTTGGTGACCACTGCGCCATGATGCGCCATGGTGTGCCGACGCCCGGCCGAGGCCTCTTGAACGGCCCTGTTGCCGATCGGGGCGGCGTATTTCTTGCATTGCAGGGCCACCCAGGTGCCGTTCTTCCGCGCCACCAGGTCGGTGCCCTGATCCTGGGATGCCGTCGTGACATCGACCTCCCAGCCTTCCTTTCGAAGCAGGCGGGCGCAGAAATGCTCGAACTCATGGCCCGTCATGTCGGGGTCGAAGTCTCCGGTCTGTTCCATTTCCTCGCAGCGGCGACGGACCGGATCATTCAAAAAACGATTGGCGTAAAAGTTCAAGGAAGCCCCGATAAGGCGAGCCTCTGAGTCGGTCAGAGACGGTCTGACAACGTTATCAAAAAAATACTGAACCTCGCTGTTCCATTCTGTCTTGTCCATGATGCCGTATGAATCGACCTTGATTTTTTGGAGCCTCTTCCTTGCAAGTGTCTCAAAGTGCTTGTTAATGATCGCTTCCAGCTTTCTCTCGGTACGGGCGCGCTTTTTCATCCTGAAAGTCATTGTCGCGATAACGGCAACAACGACGAAAACAAGAAGAAGTTCCATTTTGCTCCCCGTTATATTGTTCTGTTCTTGCCCCGAGCCGTCAGGGTCGGTGCCGAACGGTTCCATCCATCCGGCGAGTCAGGGCAATGCCAACACCATTGTACACGGCCCGATGGCGTCCATGGCCCTCCCGCTGCCGGCTCGCTGCCCGCTCTCCCCTCTGCCCGGTCTCCGGTGATCGCCGCCGCCTCCCTTTCTCACAGCGGCAGAGAGGGGGTGGCCTTGATCTCCTCCATGCTCAGCAAAGCGGTGACGGTGTGGATCCGTACGTCGGCGATGAGTGCCTGATAGACCGCATCATAGGCGCGCGCGTTCGCCACCCGGACTTTCAGAATGTAGTCGATATCGCCGGCCAGGCGGTGTGCCTCCTGTATCTCCGGGCGGCGCATGACCGCCTCCAGGAAGGCGCGCTGCCAGGCTGCATCGTGCTCCGCCGTGCGGATGAGTACGAAGAAGCAGGCCTCCAGCCCCAGCGCCTCAGCGTCCAGCAGCACGGTCTGGCGCCGGATCACCCCGGCTTCGCGCATCTTGCGGATGCGGTTCCACACCGGCGTCTTGGATGAGCCGACGGCGCGCGCGATCTCGTCGAGCGAGCGAGCGGCGTCGGCCTGAAGCGCGATAAGGATGTTCCTGTCGATCTCGTCGAGGCGGACCGCCATTCCTGTCTCCGGTGTCGAATAGGACGTTCTTCCGATCTCGTCCAGTATCCAGAATACAGTCCTTATTTACAAGTCTGTATGGCTTCCTGGCGGGAAAATGTTCTATCTTGCTCCGCAGCAAAGGGAGCTCGCCCATGAACCACTTCCCGATCTTCCTGGACCTGTCCGCCGCGCGTGTCGTGGTCGCTGGCGGCGGCGCAGCCGCGCTGGCCAAGCTGCGCCTGCTGCTGAGGACGCCGGCGACCATCACCGTGTTCGCTCCGGAGCCGGCGCCGGAGCTGGAGCGCCTTGCCGCAGAGGGGCGTATCCGCCTTGAGCGCCGCCAACTGAGCGCGGGGGACGCTACCGGGGCGCTGCTGGCCTATGTCGCGGCCGGACCTGCGGAGGCCGACCACCGCCTGGCCGCGCTGGCGCGGGCGGACGGCGCCCTGGTCAACGTGGTTGATGACCTGGCCGCCTCGCAGTTCATCACGCCGGCGATCGTGGATCGCGCGCCGGTCACCGTGGCCATCGGCACCGAGGGCGCGGCTCCGGTTCTGGCGCGCGCGCTGAAGGCGGAGCTGGAAGCCCGCCTTGATCCGGACATCGGCACACTGAGCGCCGCCGGCAAACGGTTCCGGTCGCGCGCCCGGCGGTTGCCAGACATGCATGCGCGCTGCGTCTTCTGGGCCGAGTGGTACGACGCGGCGGGCCCGGCTGCGCTGGCCGGGGGCCGGGACCTGACCGCAGCGCTGGAGGCCCTGCTGGCCCGGCATCTGGCGCGGGCGCCCGCGCCCGCGCGGGCCGATCTGGTGGGCGCCGGGCCGGGCGATCCGGAGATGTTGAACCCGAAGGCGCGCCAGGCCC
>CAYFTQ010000196.1:0-5439 GCA_964346035.1 uncultured Roseospira sp.
GCCGAGACGCAGGGACGTGCATCTGGAAATCACGCCGCGCGGCCGTGGCGAGGGCTTCGCCTTTCACGACAGGATCACCGGCGGCGTGGTGCCGCGTCAGTACATCCCCGCCGTCGAACACGGCGTGCGCGAATGGTCGCGCCAGGGGCCCCTGGGCTTTCCCGTGGTGGATTTCGAGGTCACGCTGTACGACGGCTCGTTCCACTCCGTGGACAGTTCGGAACAGGCCTTCAAAACGGCTGCCCAACTGGCCATGCGCGAGGGTATCGCCGAATGCGCCCCGGTGTTGCTGGAACCGGTGCTGAAGGTCGAGATCAGCGTGCCCAACGACGCCACCAGCAAGGCCCAGCGCGCGCTGTCCACCCGGCGCGGGCAGATACTCGGGTTTGATCAAAAGGAAGGTTGGGACGGCTGGGATGTCGTCCATGGCATGCTTCCGCAATCGGAAATGCATGACCTGATCGTGGAGTTGCGCTCCACCACGATGGGCGTGGGCACGTTCTCGTGGGACTTCGACCACCTTCAGGAATTGTCCGGCCGCGATGCGGATCAGGTGGTGGAACGCCGCAAGGCCATGCTGGACAACGGCTAGGGCACTGACAAAGACAAGGGAGCCATCTGTCAGCGCACGAGGCTGTTCTTAATGCAGCACCTTACCAAACTCGGGCCGATGCCTTCGTTCGGGTCGATGCACGTGTTTATGCATCAACTTTCCAAACTCAGGCTGATGCCTTCGTTCGGGTCGATGCACCAGGGCAGGGGGTCAGCCGGCCTCGGCCGGCGCCGGGTCGGTGTCCGCCGGCGGCACCAGGGCGCGATAGGCGTGCCAACTGGCATGGCCGATCAAGGGCAGGGTCACGGCCAGCGCCATCAGGGCCGTGACCAGACCGGCCTGGGTGAAGACCACGATCAGCATCGCCCATAAGGCCATGACCCTGGGATTGCGCAGCACGGCGACGATGCTGGTCAGCACGGCCTCGACCGCGTCCACGCGCCGGTCCAGCATCATCGGCATGGAGACCACCGTCACCATAAACGTCAGGGTTGCGAACACCGCCCCTACGGCAGAGCCCACGGCCAGGAACACGATGCCTTCGGGCGACAGGGTCTGATTCAGCATCGATCCCCACGACATCGAGACGTAGGGGAAGAAGATGGCGAAGATCAGCGCGGCGAAGCGCAGCCAGATCATCATCAGGAACATCAAGGCCACACCAAGGCCCAGCATATGGAACGGATTGGCGCGCCAGGCCGTCAGGACATCAAGCAGGTGCGGGCGCTCGCCGCGCTCCAGCGCGCGCGAGATGGCGTAGAAGACCATGGCAAGGGCTGGCGCGATCAGCAGGAAGCCCGCAATCGCGGAGGTGATCAGGTAGTCCAGATCGGCCAGCGCCAGGCCGACCGACAGTGTCACGCCGGCCAGGGTGAACAGCCCGCCCAGGCCCAGGCTCAAGGGCCAGGCCGCGCACAGGTCGCGCCAGCCGGCCGCCAGCCACAGCCAGGGTGCGTCTTCCGGCACCTGGTTGACCCGATCCCTGATGGTCCTGGGGCGCAGCCGGGCTTCGGGCGCGGGCGACTCGGCCTCCGCATCCCCGGCCGGCCGGCCGGAGTCAATGGACTCGGTGGACATGGACGAACCTCCCTCCCGGTCGAGGCGCGGCCCCAGCAAGGATCGCCCCGGTTGGTCCGGGATCGCCTGCGCGCTCATCGTTGCCATCATGGAACAAATGGCGCGAAAGGGGAAGGGGGTGGCCGCTGCTCCGGATGACTTCGGCGCTTGCGCGCCTCGCAACGACGATGGTGACCGATGCTCGGTCACCGGATCGCCCTGCGACGTGCGGGGCCAGACGTGACGCGCCCACACTCCCATATGAACCCAAATTGACACCCCCACGACGGGCGCGCTATGTCCGCTCCTCCGCTGGCATGAAAAGCGACCTTCCGTGCTGAAACGACAGATCGAAAAGGCCCTGCACGAGACCAAGGGCCGCCTCACCCTGGCCGGCATGCCGGAGGGCCATGACGCCGTTGTCCTGGTCGCGCTGGCGCGGGCGCGCAAGGGCCGCCCGGTGCTGCACATCGCGCGCGATGACGTGCGCCTGTCCATGCTGGTGGAAACCGTCCGCTTCATGGCGCCGGAATTGAGGGTCCTGGACCTGCCGGCCTGGGACTGTGTGCCCTATGACCGGGTCTCGCCCCATGCCGATATCCTGGCCCGGCGGGTCGAGACCCTGGCCGCGCTGGCGGCGCTGCCGCTTGACGCGCCGGCGCCCGAGCCGCTTCTGATCATCACCACCGTCAACGCTGCCTGCCAGCGCGTGGCCCCGCGTGAGGCGCTGGCCGACGCCGCCTTTCCGATTCGCGTTGGCGAGGGCCTGGACCTGGAGGCGCTGCTGGGCTTTCTGGGCCGCACCGGCTATGTCCGCGCCGAGCAGGTCATGGAGCCGGGCGAATACGCTGTCCGGGGCGGGCTGGTGGACCTGTTCCCGCCCGGTCGGGCGGAGCCCTTGCGCCTGGATCTGTTCGGCGACGAGGTGGACGCCATCCGCGTGTTCGATCCTGTCAGCCAGCGCACAACCGGTTCGGTCGAGGCCGCCACCCTCAAGCCGATGAGCGAACTGACACTGGATGGCGAGTCCATCGCCCGCTTTCGCTCCGGCTATCGCGAGTTGTTCGGCGCGCCCCGGGCCGAGGACGCGCTCTATGAGGCGATCTCCGCCGGCCAGGCCTTTCCCGGCATGGAACACTGGCTGCCGCTGTTCCACGACGGCATGGATACCCTGCTGGCCTATGCGCCCGAGGCGGTGGTGTCCCTGGATGCGGACGCCGGCGCCGCGCGTGTCGCTCGCTGGGAGCAGATCGAGGAATACCACGCCGCCCGGCGCGACATCGCCTTGTCCGGCGGTGGCGAGGGCGGGTTGATCTACAACCCCGTGCCGCCGGACCGCCTGTACCTGACCGAAGCGGACTGGGAGCGCATGCTGGCGGCGGCACCGCGCCGGTTCGACCTGTCGCCGTACGCTCCGCCCGAGGGCGCGGCCGATACCCTGGACATGGAGGGCCGGCCCGGGCGCGATTTCGCCGAGGTGCGCGCGCGCACCGGAGAGAACCTGTTCGCCGCCGTCGCCGAGCACGCCACCGAGCGCCGCGCCGCCGGAAAGCGGGTTGTCTTGGCGGCACACTCTCTTGGATCGCGCGACCGTCTGGGCGGGCTGGTGCGCGATCATTCAGGCGAAGCGGGCGAGGTCCGCGTCGAGACCGTGGAGGCCTGGGCCGATCTGGGCAAGGCGGCCAGGGATGCGCTCGCCCTGCTGGCGCTGGGGCTGGATCGCGGCTTCGAGAACGCCGACCTGGCCGTCGTCGCCGAACAGGACATCCTGGGCGACCGCCTGGCCCGGCCGCAAAAAAAGAAACGCAAGGCGGATTCCTTCCTGCGCGACGCCGCCAGCCTGACCGAGGGCGATCTGGTCGTTCACGTCGAGCACGGCATCGGGCGCTATGACGGCCTGGAGACGCTGACCGTTGGTGGCGCGCCCCATGACTGCCTGCGCGTGGTCTATGCCGGCGAAGACAAGCTGTTCCTGCCGGTGGAGAATATCGAGGTGCTGTCGCGCTATGGCTCCGAGACCGCCGGGGTGCAACTCGACAAACTGGGCGGGGTCGGCTGGCAGGCGCGCAAGGCCAAGCTGAAGAACCGCATCCGCGATATGGCCGAGAAGCTGATCCAGGTGGCCGCCTCGCGCCACCTGAAAAAGGCCGACAGCTATGCCCCGGCCGAGGGCCTGTACGACGAATTCGCCGCCCGCTTCCCCTTTGTCGAGACCGACGACCAGGACCGCGCCATCGCCGAGACTCTGGACGACCTGTCCAGCGGCAAGCCCATGGACCGGCTGGTGTGCGGCGACGTCGGTTTCGGTAAGACCGAGGTGGCGTTGCGCGCGGCCTTCGTTGCGGCCCTGTCGGGTCAGCAGGTGGCCGTTGTGGTGCCCACCACGCTGCTTTCCCGCCAGCACTACAAGACATTCTCGGACCGCTTCGCCGGCCTGCCGGTGCGCATCGGTCAGTTGTCGCGGCTGGTCACCGGCAAGGCCGCCACCGCCGCCAGGGCAGAACTGGCCAGCGGCAAGCTCGACATCGTGGTCGGTACCCACGCCTTGCTGGCGAAGTCCATTCATTTCAAGAACCTGGGCCTGCTCATTATTGACGAGGAGCAGCATTTCGGCGTCGCCCACAAGGAACGCCTGAAGCAGCTCAAAAGCGACGTCCACGTTCTGACCCTGAGCGCGACACCCATCCCGCGAACCCTGCAACTGGCCCTGTCCGGGGTGCGCGAGATGAGCCTGATCGCCACGCCCCCCGTGGACCGGCTGGCGGTGCGGACCTTCGTGCTGCCGTTCGATCCGGTCGTGATCCGCGAGGCCATCCTGCGCGAACGCTATCGCGGCGGGCAGTGCTTCTATGTCTGCCCGCGCCTGAAGGACATCGACGAGGTGGCGGAGCGGCTGGAGGCCCTGGTTCCGGAGGTCAAGGTCGCCGTGGCGCACGGCCAGATGGCGGCGCGCCAGCTTGAGGACGTCATGACCGCGTTCGCTGACGGGCAGTATGACATCCTGCTGGCGACGAACATCATCGAGTCCGGCCTCGACATGCCGCGCGTCAACACCATCATCATTCACCGCGCCGACATGTTCGGGCTGGGGCAACTCTACCAGTTGCGCGGCCGGGTCGGGCGTGCCAAGGCGCGCGGCTATGCCTATCTGACCATCCGGCCCAACCGGCGCCTGTCCAAGGCGGCCGAAAAGCGCCTGGACGTCATGCAGACGCTGGACACACTGGGCGCCGGCTTCACGCTGGCCAGCCACGACCTTGACATTCGCGGCGCCGGCAACCTGCTGGGTGACGAGCAGTCCGGCCATATCCGCGAGGTCGGTATCGAGCTTTACCAGCACCTTCTGGAGGAAGCCGTCGCCGCCGCCCGCGCCGGCGAAGGCATGGAGGCGGTCGAGGACACCTGGTCGCCCCAGATTACCCTCGGCTCGCCGATCCTGATTCCGGAGCGTTATGTCCCTGACCTGGGGGTGCGGCTGTCGTTGTACCGGCGCATCGGTGATGTGACCGCCGACGACGAGGCGGAGGCCCTGGCCGCCGAGATGATCGACCGCTTCGGCCCGCTGCCGACGGAGGTCGAGAACCTGCTCAAGGTCATCCGGATCAAGGTTCTGTGCCGCACCGCCAACGCCGGCAAGATCGACGCCGGGCCGAAAGGGGCCGTGATCGCCTTTCGCAATAACGATTTCCCCAACCCCGGCGGGCTGGTCCAGTTCATCGGCAGGAACGCCGCCACGGTCAAGTTACGCCCGGACCACAAGCTGGTGGTCCGGCGCGACTGGAGCGACGATGCGCGGCGATTGCAGGGTCTCCACCGCCTGATGAGCGACC
>CAYFTQ010000197.1:0-5427 GCA_964346035.1 uncultured Roseospira sp.
CTGACCCAGAATCCCGACATCCTGGCCACCCTGTCGGCGCCCGGGCGGGCCCGCCCGCGCCTTGTGGTCGGCTTCGCCGCAGAGACGGAACGGGTTCTGGACCACGCCCGCGAGAAGCGCGCCCGCAAGGGCTGCGACTGGATCGTCGCCAACGATGTCAGCGCCGCCGCCGGCACCTTCGGCGGCGAGCGCAACACGGTCCACCTGATCACCGACGCGGGCGAAGACCCCTGGCCACCCCTGGACAAGGACGAGGTGGCCGCCCGTCTGGCGCAGCGGATCGCGAACACCCTGGCGGGCGCCGAAAAACCGTGAGCACGCCGCTGTCCCTGACCGTCCCGATTCGGATACTGGCGCATGGCCAGGACCTTGCCCTGCCGGCCCCGGCCACCGACCTGGCGGCCGGCGTGGACCTGCTGGCCGCGATCGCGGGGCCGGACCCGGTGACGCTGGAGCCCGGCGCCATCCGGACCCTGCCCACCGGCATCGCCATCGCCCTGCCGCCTGGCTACGAGGCCCAGATCCGGGCGCGGTCCGGCCTGGCCGCGCGCCACGGTGTCACGGTATTGAATGCTCCGGGCACCATTGATGCCGATTATCGCGGCGAGATCGGGGTGATCCTGATCAACCACGGTCCGGCGCCGGTGACGATCGGGCGCGGCCAGCGCATAGCCCAGCTTGTGGTCGCGCCGGTGCTGCGGCCGTCCTGGACGGCGGTGGATATCCTGCCGGACAGCCCGCGCGGCGGTGGCGGATTCGGGTCCACCGGCACGCTCTGAGCGGCCCCATCCGACGCGACGGCTTACGTCAGCCGGTCCCGGCCGCTACACTGCGCGAAGGACCGCCCGCCAAAGGAGCCGTCGCCGTGACGCCCAGACACGATTCCAGCCGTACAGCCCGTTGCGCCCGGTTCCGGCCGGCGCGTCCCCTGCTGATCGTTGCGGCGCTGGCCGCCGCCGGAACGTCCGGCGCGCCCCTTGCGCGCGCCCAGGAGGACCAGCGCCTGACCGTCACCCTGGACGCCGACATCGCCCGGGACTTCATGGCCGAGATGCGCGGCCACATGCGCACCCTGGACGACATCGTTTACGCGCTCGCCGATGGTAACCATGAGGAGGCCGCCACGGTCGCCGAACTGCGGCTGGGCTTCGGCAACCGCATGTGGGAGGCGTTGGCCGACCAGGGCATGAGCGACGAGCAAATCCTGGCCGCCCGGAACGCCATGCAAGCCCAGGGCATGGCCCAGGGCCAGGGCCAGGGCCGGGGCCAGGGCCAGGGCCGGGGCCAGGGCCAGGACGGGGGGCGCGGCATGGGGCGCCATATGCCCGATTCGTTCCGCGCCATGGGACAGGCCTTCCACGCGGCCGGCACCCGCTTCGCCGAGGCGGCGCGGAGCCTGCCGGAGCAACCCTCGGCCCAGGACCTGTCGGGTGCGCTGGCGGCGCTGCAAGAGGTCACGGGCCTCTGTCGCGCCTGTCACGACACCTTCCGCATAGAGGTCGCCGGGTCGGACCGATAGGCCCGCCCGCCGGCGCCGATCCAGCCGGCCACGCCATCCGTATCTCCCGGACCGCGATACGCAACAGTCAACGCAAGGGAGAGCGACCGTGCATGTCCTGATCATGGGAGCCAGCCGGGGTATCGGCCTGGAGGCCACCAAGGCCACGCTGGCGGCCGGCCATCGTGTTCGAGCCCTGGCCCGCTCCGCCGACTCGCTGGCGTTGACCCACCCCGACCTGGAGGCGCGTCGCGGAGACGCCCTGAACGCCGCCGATGTGGCGGCGGCGCTGGAGGGAGTGGACGCCGTCATCCAGGCGCTGGGGGTGCCGGCGCGCGACCTCAACCGGCCGGTCTCCCTGTTCTCCGAGGCCACTCGGGTGCTGCTGCCCGCGATGGAGCAGGCCGGCGTCCGGCGCCTGATCGCCGTCACCGGGTTCGGCGCCGGCGACAGCCGCGACGCCATCCCGTGTCCTGCCCGGGGACCGTTCCACCTGCTGCTGGGGCGCGCCTACGACGACAAGTCGGAACAGGAGCGCCTGATCCGCGACAGCACGCTGGATTGGACCCTGGTCCGGCCCGGGATCCTGGTTCCCGGCCCGGGGTGCGGACGCGCCCGGGTGCTGGTGGAGCCCCACACCTGGCGTGGCGGCCTGGTGTCGCGCGCCGACGTCGCCCGCGTGCTGGCGCGCGAACTGACCGAGGACCCGCACATCCGGGCCGCGCCGGTGGTGGTCTGGTGACCCCGGCGCGCGGCCATTCCCCTTGCCTCCCGGCCTGACCCGGGGGCAGTGTACGGTCTTGCGTCAGGTCCCGAGACCAGCAACGCCGGCCCGTGTTTCGTTGTCCCGTCCCGGATGGCGGACGGCCGCGCCGGCACCGCAAGGCGGCGCATGTCCCTTGCCCTGTGGCTTCAGGTCAGGGGCCGGACGGCCCGACGCGGCCGGGACCGGATGGACCCGTGCGAGGGCGAGCCCCCATGACCGACACACCATGCGCACCGCTGGATGACATCGCCCTGTTGCGCTGGTACGAGAGCGCCGGCGTGGACGAATGCGTCTGCGAGGCGCCGGTGGACCGCTTCGCTGCCGAACGCGCCCGCCAGGCCCGGCAAGCCAGCCAGCCCCGGCAAGCCAGCCAAGCCCGGCAGCCCGCGTCGCGCCAGGCGGCCGAGGTCGCTCCGGCCGCCGAGGTCGCTCCGGCGGCCGAGACCGGGCCGGGCGCGGCCGCCCTGGCGGCGGCGGCGAGTTCACTGGACGCTCTGCGCCAGGCGCTGGAGGGATTCGACGGCTGCCCGCTGAAGGTCACCGCGACCAACACCGTCTTCGGCGAAGGCGCGCCCGAGGCCGGGTTGATGGTGGTCGGCGAGGCGCCCGGCGCCGACGAGGACCGACACGGGCGGCCCTTCTGTGGCGTCTCCGGGCACCTGCTGGACGCCATGCTGGCGTCCATCGGGCATGACCGGACGACCGCCTATATCACCAACATCGTGCCCTGGCGCCCGCCCGGCAACCGCAAGCCGACACCGGCCGAGGTCGCCGCATGCGTGCCCTTCATCGAACGTCATGTGGCGCTGGTGGCGCCGCGCGTCCTTTTGCTGGTGGGGGGGCTGGCGGCATCCACCCTGCTGGGCACCACCGAGGGGATAGGCCGCCTGCGCGGGCGCTGGCGCAGTCATCGGCCGGCCGGGGGGCAGCACGAGATCCCGGTCATGGCGACCTTTCATCCCGCCTATCTGTTGCGGACACCGGACGCCAAGCGCCTGGCCTGGCGCGACCTGCTGGCGGTGCGGCGCAAACTGGAGGAGGGACCGGCCGCCTGAAGGCGCGCATGCCCGGCCGGCTCATGGTCCGCCAAAGCCGGGGTGGCTGGCGCGGCGGTCACGGCGATCGCGACGGGCGCGCACCTGCTCGCGGTGGATGATGTATAGGCCCGAAGCCGTCAGCAGCGCCGCGCCGATCCAGGTCGCCGGTGCCGGGACATCGCCGAAAACGACGTACCCGAGTACCGTGGCGTACAGGATGTAGCTGTAATCGAACGGCGCCACCAGGGCCGCCGGGGCCAGCGTAAAGGCCCGAACCAGGCAGAGCTGGGCCAGGCCTCCGATCAGCCCGATGCCGACCAGTCCGGCGGCCTGCGCGAGACCGGGTGTGGTCCACGACCACAGCACCGTTGGCACCGCCAGCGCCAGCATGATCAGCGCGTTGGTGACCACCACAAGGTGCGACGACACGGCCTTGCCGGCGACGCGCAGGCTCATGACCCAGGTGGCGTAGAACAGCGTGCCCAACACCGCCCACAGGGCGGCCGGCACGAATACGGCGCCGCCCGGACGCAGCACGATCAGCACGCCGATGAAGCCGACCACCACGGCGCTCCAGCGGTGAACGCCGACCTGCTCACGCAGGATCGGCACCGACAGCGCGGTAACGATCAGCGGCGCCGCGAACAGGACGGCACCCACTTCCACCAGCGGCAGCGCGCGCCACGCCATGATGAAGCTGGACAGCGCGCCAGCGCCCAGCAGACCCGCCACCAGCAGCTTGCCCCAGGCCCTGTGCGCCTGCGCCAGCAGACCGGACCCTCCCCATGTCCAGGCCAGCGGCAGCAGGATCAGCAACGCGCCGCCGGCACGGAAAAGCAGGATCTGGCCGACCGGGAAACTGGTGCTGAGCGCCTTGGCCAGGGTATCCATGACCGAGAACAGGGCCGCCGCCATCAACATGAACCCGATGCCCCCCAGGGGATTGTCGGCCGGACTGGTCTCCGGCGGCAGCGAGGCATGGGGCTTGGGCGAAGCGATCGGGGTCATGGAATCTCCGTCAGACCAAAAAAGACCAGGGGCGGCCGCGTCCGGGACGCGACGGCGCACGAACGCCGCCGTGTCGAGGGGGGGCCGCGAAAGGGGCCGGCCCTCCCCATACGACGGCCCCGAGGTCCCGGCAACCATCATGGACCCAAGGCCGCCCATCCGCCCGGCCCGACCGGGCGCGGCGAGGGACGACAAAATTAACATGAAAGAAGATTAAGTGTTTTCTTAAAACTCATCCGGTATGCGTCCGGTGATGACGGTTAAGGTGGTTGCCCCGGCTAGTGCAGCGCACCATAAAATGCGGTGCAGTCTCCACAAGCCTTTTCAACCTTGATTTTCCGACCGGCCGCGTCATACTGAATCCGGTCCTGACCGAACGGGGCGGCGGCCGGGGACACTAAAACATCTCCGTTCTTTTGGCGGTTCATTGGACCGAACGAACGAGAAGATGCAACGAAAGAACGACCGGGATGAAACGCAAGAGGACACAAAGGTGGGACAGATGAAAACGGGAGCCCTTCACCACCCGACCTCCACCCCGCCGGCGCGGATGTCCAACACGGACCGGCATGGTTTGTCGGGACCCGGGTCCGTCAGGCAGGACCCAGCCAACCAGCAGGATACCGCCAACCAGGACACGGCCGCACCGAATGCGCCGGCCGCGCGGCGCCACGATGTCGATGCCTTCGGTGGCACGGCGGAGCCGGCCCTGGTCGATATCCTCAACGAACCCATCGTACGCACCATGATGCGCCGTGATGGCGTTGCCCTGGCCACGCTGCAACGAGTGATGGGGGATGCCCGCCTTGTGTCGACGACGGCCGACAGGGGCCTCGGCGATGGCGATGGCGGCGGAGATGGCCGCGCGCGCCTGCGGGAGTAGCCCGGATTTCTCACCCGCGCGAGACCGCGACGACGGATTTCGTCCCGACGGGCCGGCAGCCGCGTGCCGGGCAAAGCGGTGACGTCGGGCAAACGCGACGACACAGCCTGTCGGGCCTTGGTGTCTGTCCGGAAAGCCGTTCGGTACACAGCATATGGCACGTCGTTCCGGATAGAAGCGACACCATAGTGCGGCTTTCGGAACTTTCCGCACGGGCTCTTAGAAAACCCCTTCC
>CAYFTQ010000198.1:0-5419 GCA_964346035.1 uncultured Roseospira sp.
CGTGGATGAACGAGGTGAACAGCGGGTGCGGGTCGAACGGCTTGGACTTCAGTTCGGGATGGAACTGCACGCCGATGAACCAGGCGTGGTCCGGGATTTCCACGATTTCCGGCAGCAGCCCGTCCGGCGACATGCCCGAGAAAACCAGCCCGCGCGCCTCCAGCGGCCCGATATAGGCATTGTTGACCTCATAGCGGTGGCGGTGGCGCTCGTGGATCATGTCGGCGTCGCCATAGATGGCGCGCGCCCGCGTTCCGGGCTTCAGAATGCAGGGATAGGCACCCAGACGCATGGTCCCGCCGAGATCGTCGTCGGCGCTGCGCATCTCGACACGGTTGCCGCGCGCCCATTCGGTCATCAGGCCGACCACCTTGGCCGGCGGCTCGCCCAACTCCGTGGACCCGGCGCCGGGGATGCCGGCCAGATTGCGCGCCGCCTCGATCACCGCCATTTGCATGCCGAAGCAGATGCCGAAATAGGGCACGTCCTTCTCGCGCGCGAAGCGGGCGGCGGCCATCATGCCGGCGGCACCACGCTCACCAAAGGCGCCGGGGACAAGAATACCGTCCACCTCTTCGAGAAGATAGCTGTTGTCGGCCTGCTCGAAGACCTGGCTGTCCAGCCATTGCAGCCGCACGCGAACGTTGTTGGCGATGCCGCCATGCACCAGGGCCTCCGCAAGAGACTTGTAAGAATCCAGCAATTTCATGTACTTGCCGACAACGGCGATGGTCACGTCGCCTTCCGGCTGCTTCACTCGCCGAACGATGGTCTGCCAGCGCGTCAGGTCCGGTGCGGTGTCGTGGTCAAGCCCGAAGTGCCGGCAAACCTGGGTGTCCAGCCCCTCGGCGTGATAGTTTATCGGCACGTCATAGATCGAGGGCGCGTCATAGGCGGCGATGACAGCCTCGCGCCGGACGTTGCAGAACAAGGCGATCTTGCCGCGCTCGCTTTCCGGGATGGGGTGTTCGCTGCGGCACAGCAGCATGTCGGGTTGGATGCCGACGCTCAGCAGCTCTTTGACCGAATGCTGTGTCGGCTTGGTCTTCAGTTCGCCGGCGGTGGCGATATAGGGCAACAGGGTCAGGTGAACGAACAGGGTGCGCTCCGGCCCCAGTTCGTTGCCAAGCTGACGGATGGCTTCCAGGAAGGGCAGGCTTTCGATGTCGCCCACCGTGCCGCCGATCTCGATCAGGGCGAAGTCCTCGCCGTTCAGGTCGGCGGTGATGAACTCCTTTATGGCGTCGGTGACATGGGGAATGACCTGCACCGTGCCACCCAGGTAGTCGCCGCGCCGCTCCTTCTCCAGCACGGTCTTGTAGATGCGGCCCGAGGTGACGTTGTCGGTCCGGCGCGACGGCACGCCGGTGAAGCGTTCGTAATGGCCCAGATCCAGATCGGTCTCGGCGCCGTCGTCGGTGACGTAAACCTCGCCATGCTGGGTCGGGCTCATGGTGCCGGGATCAATGTTCAGGTAGGGGTCCAGCTTGCGCATGCGCACCGTGAAGCCGCGCGCCTGAAGGACCGCCCCAAGCGCCGCCGAAGCCAACCCCTTGCCCAGGGATGACACCACGCCGCCGGAAATGAAAATGAACCGCGTCGTCATGTGTTGCGCGCCTGTCCTCGGTCGGGGTCGGGGCCGCGACCGGCTCTGGCGTCACGCCGGCCGGCCCCGGATGGTCCTGCCGCGAAGGCCCCGTCGCCGGGCCACGGGTGCCGACGAGGGGACCGGGCCACGCCGCCGGGCCTAGTCCGACAACGGGACCTGCGGCACGCTGGGGGTGGCCGGCTCGTCCCCGGCGCCGGGCGCGGACGGCCCGTCCTGGGTGGCGGGTTCGCCGGTCGCCTCCATGGCGGCCGGGTCCACGCTGTCCAGGACGCTGCCGGTCCGTTGGCCGCCGTCGGCCAGGATGGCCAGCGTCATGCTGGTGACGAAGAAGGCCGCCGCCAGAATACCGGTGGAGCGGGTCAGCAGGTTGCCGGCGGCGCGGCCGGTCATCAGCCCGCCGGCGCCAGCGCCGCCGCCGCCGCCGCCGCCGATACCGAGGGCGCCACCCTCGGAGCGTTGCAGCAGGATCAGGGCCACCATGGCGATGGCGATCAGCAGATGGATGACCAGAATGACGGTGATCATGAAGCCTCGGCACTGGAAGGGGCAGGCGGAGAGCCGCCGGACACGCGCCAACGGCGCCCCCAGGAGGGTTCCCCGGTGCGTGTGCGCCCGGTATACCGATCCCGCCCCGCCAAGGCCAGCGCTTTCTCTGCCGGGCGCGGCGGCCGGGTTCAGCCGGCGCGAATCTCGCTCAGGGTGCGGGTCGGCGTGATGGCCTCGGGGTCCTGGCGCAGGTCCAGCAGGGCCGGACCGGCGCCCGTTTCCAGGTGGGCGCGGGCGCGCTCGAACGCCGCCGGGAAATCGGCGCTGTCCTCGATGATCTCGCCGAAGGCCCCATAGGCTCGCGCCAGGGCGGCGAAGTCCGGGTTCGCCAGCTCGGTGCCCGAGGGCCGGCCGGGATAGGTCCGCTCCTGGTGCATGCGGATCGTGCCATAAAGGCCGTTGTTGACCACCAGGACCAGCACCGCCAGGCGGTGCTGGATCAGGGTGCCGAACTCCGGCCCGCTCATCTGGAAATCGCCATCACCGGTGACGCACAGCACGAATCGGTCCGGACAGGTCAGCTTGGCAGCCACAGCCGCCGGCAGGGCATAGCCCATCGAGCCGGACGTCGGCGCCACCTGCGAGCCATGGCCCCGGAAGCGGTGATAGCGATGCACCCAGGTGGCAAAATTGCCGGCGCCGTTGGTAATGATGGCCCGCGCCGGCAGGGCCTCTTGCAGGAAGGCCATGATGGCGCCCATGTGCATGCGGCCCGGGCCGTCCAGAGGCGGCGTGGACCACAGCGTATAGGCGTGGTGCGCGGCCTTGGCCACGGCATCGCCGCGCCGGCGAAGCGGGGCCGGCACGTCGGCCAGCGCGCTGGCGAAGCTGCGTGGAGAGGCGACGATGGACAGCGCCGGACGGTACACCCGGCCCAGTTCCTCCGGATCCGGGTGGACATGGATCAGCGTCTTGCGCGGCACCGGAATCTCAAGAAGGCTATAGCCCTGCGAGGCCACCTCGCCCAGGCGCGCGCCGACCAGCAGGATCACGTCCGCGTCGCGCACCCGCCGGGCCAACGCCGGGTTGACGCCCAGGCCGAGGTCGCCGGCATAGTGCGGATGGGCGTGGTCGAACAGCATCTGGCGCCGGAACGAGCACGCCACCGGCAGGCCGCGGCCCTCTGCAAAATGGGTAAAGGTATCCACCGCCGCCGCGTCCCAGCGGCTGCCGCCGACGATGGCAAGCGGGTTTTCGGCCCCGTCCAGCAGGGCCGCCATGCGCACCATGTCGCGTTCGCCGGGATACTGCTCGGGCGGCGCGAAGCCCTTGGGCAGGGGCAGGCCGGTGGCATCGTCGCGCAACATGTCCTCGGGCAGGGCCAGCACCACCGGGCCGGGCCGGCCGGCACTGGCCACATGGAAGGCGCGGCTGATCATCTCGGGCACGCGCTCGGCGTGATCGATTTCCGCGACCCACTTGGCCACATCGCCGAAAACGCGGCCGTAGTCCATCTCCTGGAACGCCTCGCGCCCGCGCATGTCGCGCCTGATCTGACCGACGAACAGCACCAGCGGCGTCGAATCCTGGCGCGCGACGTGCAACCCGGCGGCGGCGTTGGCGGCACCCGGGCCGCGCGTGACGAAGGCGATGCCGGGCAGGCCGGTCAGCTTGCCCTGGGCCTCGGCGGCCATGGCGGCCCCGCTCTCGTGGCGGCACGAGACGAAACGGATGGGCGAGTCGTGCAGCGCGTCCAGCACCGGCAGATAGCTCTCCCCGGGCACACCGAACACCTGACGGACGCCCGTGCGTTCCAGGCAGCCGACCACCCATTCGCCGCCGGTTGCCGTGATGCGTGCCATGGGCCAGTCCTTTCGTAGGGGGCGGGTCATAGGGGGTGAAGACAAACCGAGGCGGCAGTTTGATCAAACTCGCGCCGCCCCGGCAAGCCCACCGACCATCCGGCAGGGCAGGACCATCGGGGCAACGGCGCGCCAGGGACCGCGCCGGTCATGCCGGCCCGGTCTTGCGGCAAGTGATGCGCTTGCCTCGGGCGGCAACCGGGAACAACCCGTTCGGGTGCCCTCGGGAACGGCGTCCCGATCGCCCTGCCATCCAGCAGGGAGGTTGACCTGACCGAAGGCATCACTATTCTTTCATCGGTGACACCCGTTGCAGCCGCGTGGGAGAGTCCGGCCGGAGACCGCGAACAGGGCGGCCCCAGGACCGGCGCCGAAGGAGCAACCGCCCCCGGAAACTCTCAGGCCCACGGACCGCGCGGCCGAGGGGACTCTGGAAAGCAGGCGCGCGCGCCTCACCGAAGATGAAAGCCGCCCGGCGCTCGGGACACGAACGAAGCGACGGCGCGGTCAATCTTTCAGGTTCGACGACAGAGGGGGGATTGGCCATCCGTGGGCGGCGCGCCCGACGGGTGACCGGTCCCGACCGAACCGCGCGCCACGTGACCAAAGGACCCGCAACGTGGCCGATACACCAACCCGGACCCACCCGGACGACGACGACTTGCGGCGCGTGCCGCTGGATGCGCTTCATCGCGCCCTTGGCGCGCGCATGGTGCCGTTCGCCGGCTATGCCATGCCGGTGCAGTACCCGACCGGCGTGCTGGCCGAGCACACCCACACCCGCACCCGCGCCAGCCTGTTCGATGTCTCGCACATGGGACCGGTGCGCCTGACCGGTGCCGCTGCGGCGGCTAGCCTTGAACGGCTGGTACCGGGCGCCATCCGGACCCTGAAGGCCGGCCGGCAGCGCTATACCCTGTTGCTGAACGACGCCGGCGGCATCCTTGATGACCTGATGGTGGCCAACGCCGGCGATCACCTGTTCGCGGTCCTGAACGCGGCGTGCAAGGCCGGCGACATGGCCCACATCCGCCATCATGCGCCCGATCTGACCGTGACCGCGCTGGACGACCACGCCCTTCTGGCCTTGCAGGGGCCGGAATCCGGCGCCGTGCTGGCGGCCCTGGCGCCGGCGGTCGCCGACATGCGTTTCATGGACGCCCGCGCGCTGGCCATCCAGGGCGCGCCGTGTTTCGTCACGCGGTCGGGCTATACCGGCGAGGACGGCTTCGAGATCTGCATTCCGGCCGACGCGGCCGAGCGGCTGGCCCGCGCCCTGCTGGATCATGAGGCGGTCGCGCCCGCCGGCCTGGGGGCGCGCGATTCGCTGCGCCTGGAAGCCGGTCTGTGCCTGTACGGCAGCGACATCGACGCCACCACCACGCCCGTCGAGGCCGATCTGGCCTGGACGCTGGGCAAGCGCCGCATCGAGGCCGCCGACTTCCCCGGTGCCGAGACCATC
>CAYFTQ010000199.1:0-2227 GCA_964346035.1 uncultured Roseospira sp.
AGGTGACGGCCGCCTGCGCGGGTGTCGAACGCATGCTGGCGCGCGGCGGCCTGGTGGTTCGCTCCGTCACCGTCGAGGGGCGGACGCGGACCGAGCCGGCCCGCCTGCTGGCCGCGCTGCAAACCGCCCGGGGCGAACCCATCATGGCCTTCGACCCGCACGCCGCCCGCAGTCGGGTCGAGGCCCTGCCCTGGGTGTCCTCGGCGCGCGTCGAACGGCGCCTGCCGGACGCCATTCATGTCGTTCTGTCAGAGCGCGAGCCGCTGGCCCTGTGGCAGCGCGCACCGGACGGCGATTTCGCCGTCATCGACCGCAGCGGCGAGCCGATCGAGGTTGATACCCGCCCCCATGCCGGCCTGCCGGTCATCGTCGGGCCGGATGCACCGGCGGCGGTGCCGGCCCTGATGCGGCTGCTGGCGGCGGAGCCGGCGCTGGCACGGCGCGTGCGCGCCGCCACCCGGGTCGCCGAACGGCGCTGGACCCTGCACCTGGACGACGTCGAAAACGGCGTCCAGGTGCATCTGCCGGAGACCGGCGCCGCCGCCGCCTGGACCCGGCTGGCGGACCTGGAGCGCGAGGCGCGCCTGTTGGCCCGCGACGTCGAGGTTGTGGACTTGCGCCTGCCGGACCGTCTGGTCGTCAGGCCGCGTCCCGGCGCCCTGGGGATGCCGGACGACCCGGCCGCGTCGTCGCCGGACGGCCCTGGCGCGCTACCCGTGTCCGACCAGGGACAGGAGACCTGACGCAATGATGCTGTGGAGCCGCCCCGATCCAGCCCGTTACCGCGCCGCGACGGCATCCACCGTGCGTCGGCGCGGCGGGCTGCTCGCCGCCCTCGATGTCGGCACCACAAAGGTCGCCTGCTTCATTGCGCGCGTGGACGACGATGGCGGGGCGCCGCGCCTGCTGGGCATCGGCCATCACCGGTCGCGCGGCGTGCGCGGCGGCCGGGTCGCCAACCCGCACGAGGCCGAAAGCGCCATCCGCACCGCCGTGGAATCGGCTGAGACCATGGCCGGCGAACACATCGACGGAGTCGTCGTGGCCGTCTCCGGCGGAACCCCGGAAAGCCAGCGCATCGACGTCGAACTGAATGTCGCCGGTCACGAGATCCGGGACGCCGATGTTCGCCGCATCCTGTCGTGGGGCCGCCAGCAGCCCAGCGATCCGGACCGCGACCTGCTGCACTGCATTCCGGTCGGCTACACCATCGACGAGACCGACGGCATCATCGACCCGCGCGGCATGTACGGCGAACGGCTGGGCGCGCGTATCCATCTGGTGTCGGCGGCCGCCGCGCCGCTGCGCAACCTGACCACCGTCATCGAACGCTGCCACCTGGATATTGACGGGCGGGTCGCCGCCCCCTATGCCGCCGGCCTGGCCAGCCTGGTCGAGGACGAACGCGACCTGGGTGCGACCGTGATCGATATGGGCGGTGGCACCACCTCGGTCGGCGTGTTCCAGGGCGGTCACGTCATACATGTCGGGGTTGTGCCCATCGGCGGCGGCCACGTGACCAACGACGTCGCGCAGGGCCTGTCAACGCCGCTGGCCACGGCGGAGCGGCTGAAGATCATGTACGGCGGCACCCTGGCCTCGCCGGCCGACAGTCGGGAACTTTTGCGGGTGCCACAGGTGGGCGAGGACGAGGACCAGCCCTCGCTGGAAATTCCGCGCTCGGTGCTGGTGCAGATCATCCGCCCGCGCATAGAGGAAACGCTGGAACTGGTGCGCGCCCACCTGGAGGCCGCCGGCGTCGATCGCATCGCCGGGCGCCGCGCCGTGCTGACCGGCGGCGCCAGCCAGATGCCCGGCGTGCGCGAGATGGCCGAGCAGATCCTGGACAAGCAGGTCCGACCGGGCCGCCCGATTCGCCTGCGCGGGTTGGCCGAAAGCGTGGCGGGACCGGCATTCGCCACCTGTGCCGGCCTGCTCAGCCACGCCATCCAGGAACATGTCGAGCGTCCGATCGCGGACGAGGCGCCCAGGGCGACGGGCGTGTTCGGCCCCGTCGGCCGGGTCGGCCGCTGGCTGAAGGAGAACTTCTGATGGCAGAGACGGACACCGACCCGCGTGATCCCCGTCCCACCGGGGGCGATCTGTTCGACCGCGCCAGCCCGGCGGCCAACCGCCCCGTGCTGGCCTCCATGCTGGCGTCGGCGCCTGCGGCGACGCCGGTCCATCGCGCGCGGGACGAAGGCCCGGCGCACCTGCGACAGACCCG
>CAYFTQ010000199.1:2327-5398 GCA_964346035.1 uncultured Roseospira sp.
CCAGGACCGGGACGCAGACGGGCGCTCGTCCGGCGACCTGTCCAGCCCGAACGCCCCGGCGACCGTCCGGACCGGCCCGGATGGCGCAAGACAAGAGCACCCGGAACAGCTTTTTAAACAAGAAAAGAACGAGCGGCGGGAGCAACCGGCGCCAGGCGATCAAGAAAACGACCCAAACCGGCAAGACCAAGAATCGGACAGCCGATCACCCTTGCGACAGTACCCGCAGCATGAGGGGCTCGCCACGGCGCGCCCGACACGGGACGACACTCATACGGAGGCGAACATGAGCATCAATCTTGGCGTGCCCGAAGACATCGAACCCCAACTCAAGCCCCGGATCACCGTTATCGGGGTCGGCGGCGCCGGCGGCAACGCCGTCAACAACATGATCGACGCCCATCTTGAGGGCGTGGACTTCGTCGTCGCCAACACCGACGCCCAGGCGCTCGCCCAGGCCCGCACCGATCGGCGCATCCAGCTTGGCGGCGAGACCACCCACGGGCTGGGTTCGGGCGCGCGCCCCGACATCGGCCGCGCCGCCGCCGAGGAGAGCTACGAGGCCATCTCCTCGGAGATGAAGGGAAGCCACATGTGCTTCATCACCGCCGGCATGGGCGGCGGCACCGGCACCGGGGCGGCCCCGGTGGTGGCGCGTTGCGCCCGCGACCTCGGCATCCTGACCGTCGGTGTGGTGACCAAACCGTTCCAGTTCGAGGGCACGCATCGCATGCGCCTGGCGGATGGCGGCATCGACGAACTGGGCCAGTACGTCGATACCCTGATCATCATTCCCAACCAGAACCTGTTCCGCGTCGCCAACGAGAAGACGACCTTTGCCGACGCCTTCAAGATGGCCGACAACGTGCTTTATGCCGGTGTGCGCTCGGTCACCGATCTTATGATCATGCCGGGCCTGATCAATCTGGACTTCGCCGACGTGCGCACCGTCATGATGGACATGGGTCGCGCCATGATGGGTACGGGCGAGGCCAGCGGCGACAATCGCGCCATCGAGGCCGCCGAGGCCGCCATCGCCAACCCGCTGCTGGAGGAAACCTCCATGCGCGGCGCGCGCGGCGTGCTGATCAACATCACCGGCGGCAACGACATGACGCTGTACGAGGTGGACGAGGCCGCCAACCGCATCCGCGAGGAAATCAAGTGCGAGGACGCCAACGTCATCTTCGGTTCGTGCCTGGATGCCGCGCTTGAGGGCAGCATGCGCGTTTCGGTGGTGGCCAGCGGCATCGACGCCGCAGCCCAGGCGCGCCCGCGCGACGAACACGACGCGGCCGGCGCCGGCGGCGGCTTCGGGCTCGGTCTGGTGGCTGCGGGCCGGTCGTCCGCCGGTGGCGGCGCGGCCGCACCCGCCCAGGCACCGGTCCGGACTCCGGCCCAGGCAGCCTCACCCGCCCGGCCGGTGCTCGACGATACCGTCGACGGTCCGCGCCGCGACGATCATGTTGACACGGCGGCATCCCTGGAAAGCGAGACCTCCAGGCACGCGACCCCGGTGACCCCGGCGGCGCCAGCGGCGCCAGCGGCCGCAGACAAGCCACGGACCCGGACCGAGGAGGCTGCGCCCCCGCGCTTCCAGGCCCAGCCCGGCGCCAGCCTGCCGCCGCTGGGCGGCGGTGGTGCCATCAAGGCGCCACAGCGCCCGCCGGCGGCGGCGACCGGCCGCGACGTGTTCGCGCCCTCGCGCGGCGTGGAGCCGCCGGCACCGGCCGCACGCGCACCGGCAGCGCCGGCCGCGTCCTATGGAACGGCGGCGGCCGCCTCCGGACAACCGCGCCGGGGCAGTGCGGACGAGGGCGACGCCGCGTATGGCCGCGCCGAGCCGGCCCCTCCCGTGCGGGGCCAGACGGCGCTCGATCCGCGCTACCAGGTGCGGGAAAGCGCGCCGCGTGATCCTGACCAGGCGGCGCGTCACGCCAGCCAGCACAGACAGCCGGGCTTGCGGGTGGCGGCGGAGACACGCCAGCCGAAGGCGCGCGCCGAGCATCACGACGACGCCGATCGGCGCGAGCGGGAGCGGGAGCGGCCGTCGTTGTTCCAGCGCATGACCGGGTTCGGCCGCGCGCGCGAGCACAGCGACGCACACGAGGATGACGGCGTGTCGCGGGCCGATCACGGCGCCGGTCGGGGTCACACCCTGCCCGAGAGGAGCGGGCCGCGCATCGGGATGCGCGACCAACCGCAGCCCACGCACGAGCCCGAGGGCGAGCCGGAGGACCGTCCGGCCTCGACCCGCCGGGAGGATCAGCTTGAGATCCCGGCTTTCCTGCGCCGGCAGGCGAACTGATACCGAACGGCCCCGATTCCAACCCAACGGAATCGGGGCCGCGCCCCGCGGCCTTTCGGCGGACCGGGCGGCCCACCATGGCGAGCGACAGGGCACCTCAACCCGAGCCCATCGTCCGAAACAGAAATCCTTTGAAGGCAGAACGATACGACGCGAGGTTCATTCGTTCACCGGCACCGCCGCCCTTATGGCGCGCACCCCGAACCCCATCTCGTCCTGTTATCATACCGCATTGATTCATCAATTTTTTCTGGCGCCGCCATCCGCAACATTCTGAAACAATGATTGATTTGCGCAAAACGCGCCGCTCCGCCTAAGTTCACATCGTGGCCGAGGTCGGGGGGTCATGTCGTGGGCCGTTTCGCGATGCCAACGTAAGACCTTCGCTCCGCGCGAGCCCGCACCTTGCACAGGCCAGTTTCCTGCGCACAGGCCAGTTTACTGCGCACACAGACGACCGATGGGGACACCTGACCATGAAGGATGCCAGCCTGGACGATCTGTTGCCCGGAACCCACGGTGTTGACGCCCGCTGGACCGGCGCCGACTCGCCGTCCGGCATGCGTCGGGCCTGGCCGCTGGCCACGCCATCGCAGAAGACCCTTGGCGGTCCCGTCACCTTGCGCGGGGTCGGTCTGCATTCCGGCGCGCCGGTGGACATGACCCTGCGCCCCCTGGGCGCGGACAACGGGATCTGGGTGCGCCGCGCCCAGGGGGCGCAGGGGGGCGTAGATGTCCGCCTTGGCGGAGGTGCGGGTGAACC
>CAYFTQ010000200.1:0-5368 GCA_964346035.1 uncultured Roseospira sp.
ATCGCCCTCGGCCAGATCGACGCTGCGGGCCAGGGCGGTGGCCGCGTCCGGGCTGTCCACCGCGACGGCATAGGCGGCATTGCAGGCCTTCAGCGTCAGGTCACCGTCGCGCACCCAGACCGGTTCGGGCAGGGCGTCCAGCGCCGCCTGTTTCACCGTGGCGACGTCCGACGCGCCGGCGGGCTTCAGCCCGCCTGCCGGGGCGCGGTCTTCCGCTGGCTCGTTCACCCACAGCACCGTGGCCGGCTCGCGCCCATCGTCCGGGTCCAGGACGCGCAGGCCGGACCACCCCAGCAGGCGCCCGTCCTGGCCTGTCGCCAGTGTCAGGGAGAGAGGCGCGCCCTCGTCCCGCAGCCGGACGAGGGCACTTTCCAGGCGGCCGGCGTCAGTCCCGTCAAGGCTGGCGAAGACGTCGCCGATCGAGGAATCCGTGCCGTTCGGCAGGCCGAGAAGAACGGACAAGCGGCGCGAGATGATGGGCTCGTCCCGCTCCGGCAGCCACAAAAGGTAGCCATCGCGGCCGGCGTCCAGGGCGCGCCGCAGGATGGTGGCCTGCTCCGCCAGAGTCTCGGCGTCACGTTCCACGCCCTGTCGGCGTCGCGCCTGTAGCCACAGGATGGCCGCGAACAATGGCACCACAAGAAAAAGCGCCAGGCCGGCCGCGAAAAAGGGATGTCCGACGACCGCAGGATCAAGGATCACGGTCAGGACGTCGGCCAGGATATCGTCGCCTGTCAAGTCCCCGGGCACGGGCAGACCCGCCACCGGCTCCGGCCCCGGCCCCGGCGTTGTCCCGTCCTCATCGCGCGCCAGTGCCGGTCCGGCCGCCAGCGCCAGGATGGACCCGATCGCGAGCCGACAGGGCGCCGGCCATGGTCTCGCGACCGGCCGCGCCGCGAAGCCCCCTTGCGGGAGACCGACCGTGACACTCCTGGTCCCGCCGTGCCCGCCACCACCGGTCCCCCGTGACGACGGAGCATCAACAGGGATCGAAAGGCCTGCACCGTGATGCGTGCCGATGTCCATGCGGTCGCGCTTTCCTCTTTCATTTCGCAGGAGTTCCCGCCGGCCGGGGTTCCCGTCGGGCGGCACCCTTCAAGGCATACACTGTCCCGGGGTGTCATGCCAGAAGGGGCGAGGCTCGCCATGGCGGGCGGGCGTGACACATCGGTTCCGTGCGACGGTCAGGATGCGCCCGGCACTTCCTGGCGGCGACTGGGTTGTCCTGTCGATCGGCATGCCAGGGTGGCATTGGTGGCCGGCATCACGGGCTCCGGAACAGCAACGGCCACGGTTTCCCGTGACCGCGCTGTATGGCGCCTGGCGGGAAGGCCGGGCCGTCGGCCGGGGCACAGGACTGCCCCGCGCCGGCGGATGCGGTGAGCCCCGGTGCATCAGTACATATGCTGGCCGCCGTTGACCGACAGGGTGGACCCGGTGATGAAACCGGCCTCGTCCGACGCCAGGAACAGCACGGCGCGGGCGATGTCGTGCACCGAACCCAGCCGTTTGACGGGAATGCCGGCGATGATCTTTTCCAGCACGTTGGCCGGCACGGCCCGGACCATTTCGGTGTCGGTATAGCCGGGCGCGACGTTGTTGACCGTGATGTTCTTGCTGGCCCCTTCCAGGGCCACCGATTTGGTGAAGCCCTTCATGCCCGACTTGGCGGCGGCGTAGTTGGCCTGACCGATCTGGCCGGCCTGGCCGTTCATGGAGGTCACGTTGACGATGCGGCCGAAACCGCGCTCGCGCATGCCCTCGATGACGCACCGGGTGGTGTTGAAGACCGACGACAGGTTGGTCTGGATGACGGCGTTCCACTGGTCGAACGTCATCCGATGCAGGGTGCTGTCCCGGGTGATGCCGGCATTGTTGACCAGGATTTCGATCGGCCCGAGATCGGCGCTGACCTGCTCGATACCAGCTTTCACGGACTCGAAGTCCGCGACATCGAACTTGTAGACCGGAATGCCGGTCTCGGCCTTGAATTTCTCTGCGGCCGCGTCGTTGCCGCCATAATTGGCCGCGACCGTGTAGCCAGCGTCCTTCAGTTCGATACTGATCCGGGCGCCGATGCCACGGGTTCCGCCCGTAACCAGTGCAACGCGTGCTTCAGACATGGATCGTCTCCCCTGTTTTGTGTGGATGGACCGTCCCGCCGCATCCGGCTTGTGGTCTGCGCCGCCTTCACTCAGCGATGGGTGAGGCCCGGCATGCCGGCATTTTCCTGCGCGGTTGGAGCAACTCTAGCGAGGATTGGCGCCGGGAGAAAGGGGGCGCGTGGGCCGTGTATGGGTTCGGTCCGTCTTCGCTCGTCGACCCTCAGCCGAACCGGGCCAGCAGGCGAACCAGCCTGCGTGTCCGTGCCGAATACAGGGTGGGCGTATAGAACGCGCCGGCGGCCTGCTTGGCGGCCTCTGAGCGGGTCGGGTAGGGGGCAATCATGGTGGCCACGGTCGCGACCTTGAGCCCCTGGGACATGGCCAGGATCCAGGGCGCCAGCAGATCGCCGGCCTCGGCGCCAACAACTGCGGCGCCCAGGATTCTGCCACGCCGGGTGGTGATGACCTTGACCAGGCCGTCGGTTCGCCGCTCCGCGCGGGCGCGGTCGTTCTCCGCGAATGGCCAGCGCAGGACCCGCACGTCATCGCCGTGTCGCCGGCGCGCTTCCGCCTCGGTCAGGCCGATGGCCGCCAGCTCCGGATCGGTATACGTGACATGGGGCACGATGGCCGCCGACGCCCGCGCGGGAAGCCGGAACAGCAGCCGGCGGATCATCAGGGCGCCATGGTGCCCGGCGACATGAGTGAACTGCGGCCCTCCGGCCACATCGCCAATGGCATAAACGCGCTGGTTGGTCGTCCGCAGCGTGTCGTCAACCGTGGGTCCGTGCCCTGTCGTGGCGATGCCGGCCGCCGCCAGATCGAGGCCGTCCGTGACCGGCTCCCGCCCCAGTGCCACCAGCAGATGCGACCCCGTCACCGCCGCCTCGCCGCCGGTCTCGTCGGCCAGCACGACCCGAACCGTGCCGTCGGCGTGATCGACCCGGCTCGCCTGCCAGCCCTCGCGCACGTTAACGCCCTCATGGGCCAGGCGCTGGCGCACCACGGCGGCCAGTTCCGGATCGTCGCGGCCCAGCAGGCGCCCCCTCTCGATCAGGGTCACGGCGCTGCCCAGACGCCGGAAGGCCTGTGCCATCTCGCAGCCGATCGGGCCGCCCCCCAGGATGACCAGGGCGGACGGCAGTTCCGTCAGGTGGAACAGGGTCTCGTTGGTCAGGTACGGAGCATCCGCAAGGCCAGGAAGGGGCGGCACGTTCGGTCTTGAGCCCGTGGCGATCACGGTCCGGCGCGCCCGCACGCGCGACGGCCCGGCGGCCACGGTCCGTTCGTCAAGGAAGCGCGCCGAATGCCGCAGAACGGTGACGCCCAGGCTTTCGAACCGCTGCTGCGAGTCGTGCGGGGCGATGCCGGCGATGACATCATGGACATGCGCCATGACAGCGCCGAAATCCACCGCCGGCGCGTTCGTCCGCACGCCCAGGCGTTCGGTCTCGCGGGCCTCCTGGGCCGCCCGCGCCGCCGCCAACAGAGCCTTGGACGGAACGCAGCCCGTGTTGAGGCAGTCGCCACCCATCTCGTGCCGTTCGATCAGAACAACCGATGCGCCCATCCGCGCCGCGCCGGCCGCGACGGTCAGGCCGGCGGATCCGGCGCCGATTACGCACAGGTCCGGGCGGAGCGTCTCGCCGTCGGGCCGGGCCGTGCTCATTGCGGGTGCCTCCGGCGCCACGCCTTGTAAAGCGTCGGCAGCGCGGCCAGCGCCGCCAGGCCAAGCAGGGGCAGCAGGATTTCCGGATCGTAAATCAGGCCCAGGTCCGGCGTCTCGCCCCTTTCAAGAATCGCGTCGAACCCACTGCCCACACCGGCGTAGACGGCGGCACCGGGAATAATGCCCAGGGCCGTGGCCGCGACATACGGGCCGGTCCCCACCCCCACGAATGCAGGCACCAGGTTGACCAGCCAGAACGGAAACAGCGGCACCAGGCGAAGCACCAGAAGGGTCGAGAAGGCGTTGTCGCGGAAGCCTTCCTCCAGGCGCGCGATGGCGCCCGAGACCCTGCGCCGCCAGGTGTCGCCAAGGATGAAGCGGGCGGCCAGGAAGACCGCCGTTGCCCCCGATGTGGCGGCGAGCACGATCAACGCTGTGCCGGTAACCGCGCCGAACAGATACCCACCCGCGATGCTCATCCACACCGCGCCCGGTATGCTGAAGGTCACGATCAGGACATAGGCCAGCACGAATGACAGCACCGCCAGCCAAACGTTGGCCTCGACCCACGTCTTCACCGTTTGGTGATGCTGGCCCAGTGTTTCGAACGACAAGAGATCGCCGCCACCGAATGCCAGGACGGCCACCACTCCGCCGACCAGCACGACCAGAAGACCGAGCCGCCACCACGGCCGGCGTCGATGGACCCCGGCCGCCGGAGTCATCGCGCCATCGGGGGGCGGCTCTGGCGTCGCCCCGGCGGGGGAGCCCTGCTGTCGCATCCAACACTCCTCGGCAACGCTCGTCCATGCTGACGGTCGGGCGATGAGCCGGGCCGCGCCAAGACCTTAAGGACCATGTGGTACAGAATGTCGCCGTGTCAACAATGCGGTGGCCGCGTTCCGCGCGGTCGCAGCATCAGTGGTCCTGCCGGCGCGCGGGCAGGACCCGGATCGATGTCACCCGGTTGCGCACGCGCTTCAGGATTTCATACCGAAAGCCGTGAAAGCGGAACGTCTGCCCGGCTTCAGGGATTCGGCGCGCCTCATGCAGGATCAGCCCGGCCAGGGTGTTGGCGACATCGTCGGGCAGGTTCCATTCGAATTCGCGGTTCAGGTCCCGGATGGTGACGTCGCCGGCCACGATATAGGACCCGTCGCCCTGCGCCCGCACGCCGGCCACCTGGATATCGTGTTCGTCGCTGATGTCGCCGACGATCTCCTCCAGGATGTCCTCCAGCGTGACCACCCCCATGATGGTGCCGTACTCGTCCACCACCATCGCGAAATGCTCTCGACGTTCGCGGAACGCCTGCAATTGTTGCAGGAGTGTGGTGGTGTCCGGGATGAACCAGGGTGCGGAGGCCAGGCCGACCACCTCCAGGTCATCCAGGTTGCCGGTATGGGCCTGCACGGCGCGAAGCAACGCCTTGACGTGCAGAATGCCGACGATGTTGTCCATGCGGTCGCGCCACAGCGGGATGCGGGTGTAGGGGCTGGCCAGAACCTGTTCGACGATCTCAGAGGCGGGAAGGGCGGCGGCTATCATGACCAGGGGGGGGCGGTGCACGACGATCCGGCCCACCCCGGCATCG
>CAYFTQ010000201.1:0-4273 GCA_964346035.1 uncultured Roseospira sp.
TACGAGGAGCTCAAGGACATCATCGCCATGCTCGGGCTCGAGGAGCTCTCCGAGTGCTGTCCCTGAGCTAAGCCGGATCAACTCGCAGCCCGTCAGGATCCGGACCCACACAGGGAGCGCCGCCATATGGAAACCGTCGAGCATCTCTTCTCGCTGACCGGCGTGGGGGACGTCACATGGCGCATGGCCGTCATGTGGGTTGTCGTCCTGGTGCTGATGTACCTTGCCGTCTTCAAGAAGTTCGAGCCGCTGTTGCTGGTGCCCATCGCCTTCGGCGCGCTGCTCGCCAACCTGCCGACGGCGGGGCTGGTCAACCTGCCCGAGGGCGACCATGCCGGCGGCCTGTTCTACTACATCTCCCAGGGCGTCCACCTGGAGTTGTTCCCGCCCCTGATCTTCCTGGGCGTGGGCGCGTTGACCGACTTCGGTCCGCTGATCGCCAACCCCCGGACCCTGCTGCTGGGCGCGGCGGCCCAGTTCGGCGTGTTCGCGACCTTCATGGGCGCCACGGCCATCGGCTTCTCGCCGCAGGAGGCCGGCGCCATCGGCATCATCGGCGGCGCCGACGGGCCGACCTCCATCTTCCTGGCCAACAAGCTGGCGCCGGAACTGCTGGCGCCGATCGCGGTCGCGGCCTACAGCTATATGGCGCTGGTGCCGCTGTTGCGGCCGCCGGTCATGCGCGCCCTGACCACGCAGGAGGAACGCCGCATCCGCATGCGCTCGCTGCGCCCGGTCTCCAGGCTTGAAAAGTTGCTGTTCGCGCTGATCGTGACGGTGCTGGTCATCCTGCTGGTGCCGGCCGCCTCGGCCCTGATCGGCATGCTGATGCTGGGCAACTTCCTGCGCGAATGCGGCGTGACCGAACGCCTGTCCAAGGCGGCGCAGAACGAGATCATCAACGCCACCACCATCTTCCTGGGGGCCAGCGTCGGCATTACCATGACCGGCGAGAGGTTTCTTCAGGGCGAGACGCTGAAAATCCTGGCCCTGGGTGTGGTGGCGTTCGGCATCGCCACCGCTGCCGGCGTGTTGATGGCCAAGGCCATGAACCTGTTCATCAAGGAAAACAAGATCAATCCGCTGATCGGCTCCGCCGGGGTTTCGGCCGTGCCGATGGCGGCGCGTGTCTCGCAGGTGGAGGGCAGCCGGGCCGACCCCTCGAACTTCCTGCTCATGCACGCCATGGGACCGAACGTGGCCGGCGTCATCGGCACCGCCGTGGTGGCGGGCTACTTCATCGCCACGTTCGGGTAAAAGGGACTCTGCGTTCGGGATGGCCGTCGGCGGCATGGCCTTCCCGAGCCCGAACCCGATCTGGAACACGGCTTGGGGTCCGTTCCCTGGCGGGCCCGTATCCGGCCTGCCCTGATCGTTCGGTGCGCGGTGGCGGGATCAACGCGGCCACTGTGTGGGGAATGCGGTGTGGCGGATGCGGTGTGGGGGATGCGGTGTGGGGCGCTGCGTTTTCGCTTCGACACCCTGGAAACCCCTGTTCTCAGTGTCTGTCCGGAAAGCCGTTGGGTACACAGCATACGGCACGTCGTACCGGGGAGCAGCCACACCATAGTGCGGGTTTCGAAACTTTCCGGACGGGCTCTCGGCAATCCGCGCCACGGTTGCCGTTGCCGGGCAATCGAGCGGGCCTGTCCGCGATGCCGATCTATCGGTCCCTTTTCACGGCCTCGCGCAGGCGTCCCCGTGGATTGACGGTGCGCAGGGTGTTGCTGAGCAGCGTGTCGGACACATGCGTGTAGATTTCGGTCGTGGAGATGCTGGCATGCCCCAGCAGCTTCTGGACGAGACGAATATCGACGCCGCATCGGAGCAATTCGGTGGCAGCGGTGTGCCGCAACATGTGGGGGGTGATCCGCCGGGGCAGCTTCAGGTCCGCGACATGGCGGTGCAACAGCCGGCGAATGTGGTTCGGGTCCGCCGCCAAGCCCCGCGGGGTCAGCAACAGGGCGTCCAGGTCCGGCATGGCGGGTCGACGTCCTTGAATGTACGTCCGAAGCTGGGCCGTCACCGCCTCGTCCACCAGAAAGACATGACGCTCCCGGTTTCCTTTGCCGCGAATGGCGATGGAACCGGTAGTCCAATCGATATCGCCGAGGCGGATGGAACAGAGCTCCCCAACCCGCAAGCCCGTTGTGAAAAGCAGCTCCAGCGCCAGGGATAGCGTCGCGGCCGCCTCATTGTCGGTGTCTTCGGCGGCGGAACCGACCGATGCCTCTTGCGGTGCCCGCGTGAGGAGTGCACTGATTTCATCTGCTTTCAGATTCCGCGGCAGCCGGTGCGGCAGTCTGATGGGCGCTCTCAACCGGTGAAACGGGTTCGCCGTCAACCGGCCCTCGTCTTCCAGCCATCGACACAGAACCTTCAGGCAGGCGAGTCGTCGCTTGATGGTGGCGGCCGCGTAGCCTTCGGCGCGCAGTGCCGTGATCCATTCAAGAACGGCATCCTTGCCGAAAATCGGCTCCGGGTCGGCCTGCGTCACCCAGCGGGAGAAGGCCGTCAGGTCCTGTCGGTAGGCGCGCAGGGTATGGTCTGACAATCCTCGGGCGCGACCGGCGGCCAAAAAATCGTCGATGACGGAACTCAGGTTCATCGCGGGTCTGTCGCCTGCACTTACGGTCCCGGCTTAACCCCCTGCGTCCGGTTGGCACCGTCGGTGAAGGTGCAAGTGCCCGCGCGCGCCGGATCATGGGGTCCCCGGACGCTGGGGGATTAGCTTTTTGCGAGATTGGCAATCAAGTCAGCATACCTCAACAAAGAGCCAGCTTTCTAGTTGGGTTTGAAAAGATTCACCAAGGTCAGGTGTAACCGCGCCAATAACTAGAGCATTCGAACCCCTCATAACCCAATGTTGCCATTTCATGGATCGATTTTTCTATGCGAAACGCTTTTTGCGGGCAGGGCGTGTTCTCTATGCCTAGGTGCTTCCGACATGCCGTGTCTGGACACCGCGCCGTTAACCCGGATCGCGCTGTTGCCGGAAACAGGAAAACAAGCCGGTTCCGGGATTGTGCATCCCGGACGGTTTGCTGTTTATGGTTGCTTTGCGTTTGGTAGGGCGGCCCGGGTTTGTTGGAGTGGAGGGCCCAACTGCATCGGATGTGCCTGCCGGACCGGGGCCGCCCCGATCACAGCCCCATGAGGCTGCTGGCGAATTCGTCGGCGCGGAAGGGGCGCAGGTCCTCGACCGTCTCGCCGACACCGACGAAGTGGATCGGCAGGTTGAAGTGTTCGGCCAGCGACAGCACCATGCCACCCTTGGCGGTACCGTCCAGCTTGGTGACCGCCAGACCGGTGACGCCCACCATGTCCTGGAATACCTTGACCTGTTGAAGGGCGTTCTGGCCCACCGTGGCGTCCAGCACCAGCAGCACGGTATGGGGGGCGCTCTGGTCCAGTTTTCGGATGACGCGCACGATTTTTTTCAACTCGTCCATCAGTTCGGTGCGATTCTGCAGCCGCCCGGCGGTGTCGATCAACAGCACGTCGTCGCCGCGCGCCCGCGCATCGGATATGGCGTCATAGGCCAGTCCGGCCGCGTCCGCCCCGGTATCACGCGAGACCACGGGTGCGCCGGTGCGCTCGCCCCAGATTTTGAGTTGCTCGACGGCGGCGGCACGGAAGGTATCGCCGGCGGCCAGAGAGACCTGGATGTCCCAGTCGGTGAGCTGGCGCGCAATCTTGCCGATGGTGGTGGTCTTGCCGGAGCCGTTGACCCCCACGACCAGCACGATATGGGGCTTGGGCTGCTTGCGGATGCGCAGCGGGTGGGCGACGGGTTCCAGCAGCGTGGCCAGTTCGTCGGCGAAGTGCTCCCGCACCTCCTGCTCGGTCGGGTTGGCGGAGAAACGCGCCCGCGACAGTGATTGGATCAGGTCCCCGGCCGTCTTGACTCCCAGGTCGGCCTGTATGAGCACATCTTCCAGGTATTCCAGCGCCTCGTCGTCGAGGCGCGCCGTGACCATGTGCTCGCCGATGCCGCGCGAGATCTTTGTGGACGAGCGCGTCAGGCCGGCGCGCAGGCGGGCGAAGAAGCCGCCTTCGCCGCCATGCTGCTTGCGCCGTTTCTTCGGCTGTTCGCCCCAGTCGATGACGTGGAATGCGTCGTCGGGATTGGACTCGGGGTCTTCCAAGGCTGAGGGGGCGGAAGAGGCCTCGGCGCGGGCCTTGTCCTCGGCTTCGGCGCGGGCCTTGTCCTCGGCCTCGGCGCGGGCCTTGTCCTCGGCCTCGGCGCGGGCCTTGTCCTCGGCCTCGGCGC
>CAYFTQ010000201.1:4373-5339 GCA_964346035.1 uncultured Roseospira sp.
GGGCGTTGTCCTTCTTCTTGCCGAATCCCCAGATCACGCCGGTATCCTTTCCTCAACAACACCGCCAAGGCGCCCGGGGGCACCGGCTGTCAGCCGGACCCGCCGCACCGATCCGGGCGCCGCGTCGGCGGCCGCCCCGTCCAGGTCCACGGGGCAATAGTCCTCGCTGTGGCCGAAGCCGGGCGTCTCCACCAGGACGTCGGCCCAGTGACCGACCCGCCCCGCCAGCCGCGCGGCCATGCGCCGGTCGCCCGCATCGCGCAGGGCGCCCGCCCTTACCCGCGCCACATCACCCGGCACGGGCGGCATGCGGGCGGCCGGTGTTCCCGGGCGGGGCGAGTAGGGAAACACGTGCAGATGGGTCAGGTCGGCCTCGTCTATCAGCGCCAGAGAGTTGACGGCCGCAGCCTCTGTTTCGGTCGGAAAGCCGGCGATCAGGTCGGCGCCAAGCGCGAGGCCCGGCCGCAGGTCACGCAGCCGCCGCGCCAGCGCCACCACGTCGGCCCGCAGGTGACGCCGCTTCATGCGCTTCAGAATCAGGTCGTCGCCGGCCTGAACCGACAGATGCAGGTGCGGCAGCAGGCGCGGTTCCTCCGCCACCAGCCGCAACAGGGCGTCGTCCACCCCCACCGGGTCCAGCGAGGACAGGCGCAGGCGTGGCAGTTCCGGCACCAGGGCGAGCAGGCGCGCGACAGTCTCGCCCAGAGTCGGCCGGCCCGGCAGGTCGGCCCCGTATGAGGTGATGTCCACCCCGGTCAGGACCACCTCTCGCAGACCGCCGGCGACCAGGGCGCGGACCTGCTCAACCAGCCGACCCAGCGCAACGGAGCGGTTGGGGCCGCGCGCATAGGGAATGACGCAGAACGTGCAGCGGTGATCGCAGCCCTGCTGCACCTGGACGAAGGCGCGGGTACGGGTCTCGAACCCGGTCAGCAGGTGGCCGGCGGTCTCGCGCGCGGCCATGAT
>CAYFTQ010000202.1:0-5327 GCA_964346035.1 uncultured Roseospira sp.
TGGCGGCCGACATCCTGGCCGCCGTCGGGGCCGGCTTCGACGATCAGATCGGCTTCCTGGAAGAGCTGGTGCGCTTTCCCACCGTGCGCGGGCAGGAACACACCGCGCAGGATTTCATGGCCGAGGCGCTGGCGCGGCGCGGCTATGCGCTCGACCGCTGGACCATCGACGTGGACGCCATCCGCCACCACCCCGGCTTTTCGCCGGTGACGGTGGACTACAGCCACGCCCTGAACGTCGTCGGCAGCCATCGTCCGCGCGAGACCAAGGGGCGCTCGCTGATCCTGAACGGTCACATGGACGTGGTGCCGACCGGCCCGGTGGACATGTGGGCCTCGCCGCCGTTCGTGCCCCGGCGCGAAGGGGACTGGCTGTACGGGCGCGGCGCCGGCGACATGAAGGCCGGCCTGTCGGCCAACGTGTTCGCCGTCGATGCGCTGCGTCGGCTGGGCTATCAGCCGGCCGCCACGCTGTATCAGCAATCCGTGGTTGAGGAGGAATGCACCGGCAACGGCGCCCTGGCCTGCTTGGCGCGCGGCTACCGGGCCGACGCCGCCATCATCCCCGAGCCCGAGGACGACCGCCTGGTCCGCGCCAACGTCGGCGTCATCTGGTTCCAGGTCACGGTCAAGGGCAAGCCGGCCCATGTGCGCGAAGCCGGCCTGGGTGCCAACGCCATCGAGGCCGCCTTTCGCCTGATCCAGGGTCTGCGCGGGCTGGAGGCCGACTGGAACGCGCGCAAGGGCGACCACCCGCACTTCGCCCACCTGGATCAGCCCATCACCTTCAATCCCGGCAAGATCCAGGGCGGGGACTGGGCCTCGTCGGTGCCGTCCTGGTGTACGTTCGATGCCCGCATCGGGCTGTATCCGGGTGTCGATCCGCGCCACGCCGCGCGCGAGATCGAGGATCATCTGCGCCGGCTGGCGGCCGAGGACCCGTTCCTGGCCAACCATCCGCCCGAGGTGACCTACAACGGCTTCATGGCCGAGGGCTATGTGCTGGAGGAAGGCTCGCTGGCCGAAAAGACCCTGGGCCGTGCCCACGCCACCGCGCATCGCGCCGCGCTGGAGGCCTTCACCACCACCAGCTATCTCGATGGCCGGGTGTTCGTGCGCTATCAGGACACGCCCTGTCTGGTCTACGGCCCGGTTGCCGAGGCCATCCACGCCATCGACGAGCGCGTCAGCCTGGAGTCGGTCAAACGGGTCACAGGCACCATCGCCCTGTTCATCGCCGCCTGGTGCGGCCTGGAGCGGACATGATGGGCCTTACCCTGAAACGCGTCTTATCGGATGGCGCAACCCGGCTCCTCCCCCCGTCGGGGGGAGGTCTGGAGGGGGGAGGTCTGGAGGAGGGCGAGTCGATCAGCGCGGTCGCTTCGCCATCCGCCTCAACCCCACCCCAAAACGCCCTCCCCTGTCCAGGGGAGGGCGTTTTGGGGGCGCGCGCCGAAATCGGGCCACCCCGGCCATGGGTCCGGTCACAATCCAGGAGGACTGACATGACCCGGCGCGCCGTCATCCTCGGCGCGGCGGGTCCGACCGGCCGCCATCTGGCGTCGATCCTGCTGGCGCGCGGCCATGCGGTGCGCGTCGTGGGGCGTTCGGCCGAGCGGTTGGCGGCGGCCTTCGCCGAGCGGCCGCAGGTCGAGCGCATGGCCGCCGACATGGGCGACCCGGACGCCGCCCAACACGTTCTGGAGGGCTGCGCGCTGGGCTTCAACTGCCTCGGCCTGCCACTGGGCGAGGCGCTGGCCGAGTACCCGGCGACGGCGCGCGTCATCGCCGCCGCCGGACAGCGGGCCGGCGCGCGGCTGGTGCATGTGTCCAGCTTCTGGTCCTATCTGCCGGACCCGGTTCTGCCGGTGCGCGAGGGCTCTCCGCGCGAGGGCGGCCCCCTGCCGGCGCGGCTGCGGCGCGAGGCCGAGGACGTCATGCAGGATGCCGGCGCCTGCGTCGCCCAACTGCCGGACTTCTTCGGCCCCTGGGTCCACGTCAGCCCGATGCAGAACGCCTTGCGCGATGCCGCCCGGCACAAGCCCATGACCTGGATCGGCGATCACGCCACCGCGCGCGAGGTTGCCTATGTGCCCGACGCCATGCGGCTGGTGGCCGATCTGGCCGAGTCCCCCGAGGCCTACGGCGAGCGCTGGCTGATCCCCGGCGTCGGGCCGCTGGGGCCGCGTGAACTGGCGGAGATGGTGGACGCCCACATGGGCCGCTGGGTCCCGGTGCAGACCGCCGGCCCCACCAAGCTGCGCATCGCCGCCACCGCCATAAAGGCGTTGCGCGACTTTCTGCCGCTGGTGCCGGACTACTGCCGGCCCATCCACTACGACACCGGCAGGCTGCGCGCCCTGCTGGGGCCGATCACTCTGACCCCGGCCCACGAGGCCATTTCGGCCACCCTGGATTGGCTGCGCGACAACCCGAACGGTCCTGATCCGCTGGCCGAGGCGCGCGCGGATTGATGCCTTCGGCGCTTGAGTATAGCGTTTTTTCGGGGGACTTTCGGGGACGCACGACCACGCTGGCGGCCTGTTCGACATTGCGGCCGATACGGGGCCCCAGGAGAGGCCATGCTCCCCCTGCGCGCCATCGGGCTTGATACGGGGTCGGTCCCGGGCGTCTTGTCCCTCTCGGCCTTTCCCCTTTCGGGGCAAAGGAGTCGGGCGGCCCACACCGAACCCGAACGGATCAAACGAGCATAATACGGGAGAGCCGGGCCGGGAGGTGGCGGGCCGGATGCGGGTGTGAACGGCCCCGTGTCGGCCACGCCGCGCACCAAAAAAAGAGGCGTGGCGACGGTGAAGTCGCCACGCCCGCATTTTGGCAGGGTCTTGCCGGCCCGGTCGGCCCGAAGGCCGATCGAGACCGGTCGGATCACGCTTAGAACAGACGCAGGACAGACTGTTCGGCCTGGTTGGCGATCGACAGCGAGATCGTGCCGAGCTGCTGGCGCGTCTGCAGCGACAGCATGTTGGCGCTTTCTTCGTTCATGTCGGCGTTCACCAGGTCGCCCGAGCCCTTTTCCAGGGCATTCACCATGTTGTTGGTGAAGTCCTGGCGGGTGTCCAGGATGGCGTTCTTGGTACCGAACGAGGACGCCGCGTCACGCAGTTCCGTGGTCGCATTGTCGATCGCGGTCTGGGCCGCCTCGGCATTGGCGATGGAGTCAAGGTTGGTGGTGGACAGGGCCAGATCGCCGCTGGTGGTCAGGTCCTTACCCTGAACGTCCAGCTTGTTGGACCCGTCTTCGTTGAACTTGACCGACATCACGTTGGATGCGTTGCCGTCGTTGATCAGGTTCGTACCCTGGAAGCTGGCATCGTTGGCCAGGGAGTCGATCTGGGACAGGATCTCCTGATAGTCCACCGCCAGACCGGACAGGGTCGAGGCCGTGTCAGCATCCATTTCGGCGGCCGCAGCAGCCGTCATGTGGAAGCCGCCGAAGAACGCTGTCAGCTTGGGCTCTGTGCCAACGTTGATCTGCAGGTCAGCGGTCGAGTCGGACACGAACGTATTGTCTTCAAACGAGAAAATGCCGCTGCCAAGGCCGGAATTCACCTCAGCGACAAAATCGGCGATGGTATAGCCTGAATCGCCGGTCGTCAGGGTCACGGTGGCGGTCGTCGTGCCAACGATAACCTTGACGTCCACGCTGTCACCAGCGGTAAGAGCCGCGGTCAGGAGCGTGCTGGAATCGGTAAACGTGCCCGCTGCGGCGGACTGCTGGGCAGTAAACTCGGGCGACAGCTCCGTGGCCTGGGTGGCCTTCGCTTCGGCCTGTTCGACCAGATCGAGAATGGCCGTGATGCCCTTGTCGGCCGCGTCCAGCACGTTCATGCCCTGCTGGATGCCGTCCTTGCGCGCCGACAGGTCGCTGGCGCGGAAGTTGAGGCTCTGTGCCTTGAAGAAGGACACCGCGTTGTCAAGCGCGCTGTTGACCTTCTTGCCGGTGGACAGCTTGAACTGAGTGTCCTCAATCAGCGACGAGGTGTTCTGCAGGGACAGCAGGTTCGAGCGAATACCGCCAGTGAGTGTAATGTCGGACATGACTGCATCCTTTCTGGGTTTTCAGGTTTCGGGCCGTCCGCATCGGAACGGCGGGGAAAGATCGCCTTCTGGCGACAGTCTCAAACATACAGGGCGGCCCCCCGATCCGCAAACAGAATCGTCTATGACTTTCGGCCAGGAGGCGGCCTCAGGCCACGTTGCGGTGGAACGGGCGCACCTCGCGTTCGATGTCCCCGGCCATCACCTTGCCGGTGACATGGAGGTCGAAGCGGCTTTGCAGGTTCATCCAGTACAACGGTGAGGTGCCGAAATAGCGCGCCAGCCGCAGCGCCATGTCCGCCGTGATGGAGCGTTGCCCGGCCAGAACGTCCTCCAGCCGGTTGGGCGGGAGGCCGAGATCCGAGGCCAGTCGGTGCGCCGCCAGACCGTTCGGAACCATGAACCGCTTGCGCAGCACGGTGCCCGGGTGCTGGGAACTGTCGGAGTGGGACATGGCTGTGTGGTCCGCCGCTGTCGAGCCGACCCGGCCCGTCTTCCGACAAGCTAGGGGCGGGGGCGAGCGGAGTCAATTTGGGGCCGCGCCGGGCCGGTTGCTCCGGCCCGGACAGGCGGATATGGTGCATGGGGTCCCGATCCCGCGCCATATGTCGATGGAGCGGAGACCCCTCGTTTCGCAGCCGCGCCGGTCTTGCCGGTGCCCGAGTCTCGCGTCGCCCCTGCGCCCGCCTTCGCACCCGGACCCATGCCCATGACCGATCCCTTCGCCCTGACCGACGAGTCGCTGGAGAGCCCGCCCGGGGGCACCGAAGCGGCAGGGGAGCGCGGCGCCGGGTCGCCGCCACCGGCCTGGCTCAGCGGCCTCAACCCCGACCAGCGCCGCGCGGTGGAAACGCTGGACGGGCCGCTGCTGGTGCTGTCCGGCGCGGGAACGGGCAAGACTCGCGTGCTGACGACCCGTGTCGCCAACATCCTGTGCCAGCGCCGGGCTCAGCCCTGGCAGGTGCTGGCGGTGACCTTCACCAACCGGGCCGCGCGCGAGATGCGCGAGCGTCTGGGGGCCATGATCGGGCCGGCGGCCGAAAGCGTCTGGCTGGGCACGTTCCATGCGCTCAGCCTGCGCATGCTGCGCCGTCATGCCGAACTTGTGGGTCTGCGGGACGGTTTTTCCATCCTGGACGCCGACGACCAGCTTCGCTTGCTCAAGCAACTCATGACGGACGCCAACATCGACACCAAGCGCCACCCGCCCAAAATCCTGTTGGGCCGCATCCAGCGCTGGAAGGATCGCGGCCTGACCCCCGACGCGGT
>CAYFTQ010000203.1:0-5312 GCA_964346035.1 uncultured Roseospira sp.
CGCGAAGCGGCGTATGGCCTTGATCCTGACCCGTCAGGATCAAGGCCGGTCGGTAGAAACGGGTCTGGCTCTGCGGGTCCGGTCAAACGCCCGGCGCGGGATCGGATCGCACCACGTCGCCGGGCCGCACCCGCCGCGTCAGGCCCAGGTCGTCCAGGATGACATAAACCACCGGCACCAGGACCAGCGCCAGCACGGTCGCCGAGGTCAGGCCGAACGCCAGACTGCTCGCCAGGGGAATCATCACCTGCGCCTGAAGGCTGGTTTCCAGCAGCAGCGGCCCCAGGCCCATGATGGTGGTCAGCGAGGTCAGCAGGATGGGGCGGAAACGCTCGCGGGCGGCCTGGCAGGCGGCCTCGGTCGCGCCCATTCCGTCCAGGCGGCGTTGCTTGATGAACATCACCAGCAGTATGGAATCGTTCACCACCACCCCGGCCAGCGAGGCCAGACCGATCATGGACGGCATGGACAGGTCCAGCCCCTGCGCCCAATGCGCCACAACGGCCCCGATGAAGGCCATCGGGATGGCGGCCATGACGATTGCCGGCTCCACATAGCTGCGGAATTGAAACGACAGCAGCAGGAACACACCCACCAGCCCGACCAGCATGTTGCGGCCCAGCGAAGAAAAGCTCTCGCGCATTTCCCGTGCCTGACCCTCGAAATCGGTGCGCACGTCGGGGTGACGCTCCAGCAGGTCGGGCAGAAAGTTGGCGCGTGTGTGCGCGACGATCTGCTGGGCATTGGCCAAGGTATCGTCCACGTCCCCGATCACCGTGATGGTCCGCAGGCCATCCACGCGGTTGATGCGCGCCCAACCGCGCGCGCGTTCGATATGGACCACGTTGGTCAACGGCACCGAGGCGCCGTCCTCGGTGGTCACCAGGAACCGGTCCAGGTCGGCCAGCGAGTCGCGATCCGCGCCGGTCAGGCGCACGTCGATCTCGAACGACTCGGGGCCGATCTGGATTTCGTCCACGGTCACGCCCTGAAAGGCGGCGGCGATCTGGCTGGCCACGGTTTCCGCGCGCAGGCCCAGCGCGCCGGCGCCCTGGCGCAGCGACAGCCTGACCTCGGGCTTGCCCGGCCGCATGTCGTCCATCAGATCGAAGACACCCTCATAGCCCGCCAGCCAGTCGCGCAACTCCAGCGAGGCGGCCTTGAGCGCCTCCAGGTCATGACCCTTCAGGCGGATTTCCAGCGGCCGGCCGGCGGGGCCGATGGTTCGCTCCCCGAACTTCAGCGACAGGGCGTCGCTGGTCTCGCCGACGGCCTCCCGCCAAAGCCGTGCGACCTCGCGCGAGGACAGGCCGCCGCGCCGATCGGAGTCCTTCAGATCCACGCTGACCGTGGCCACGTGGGCGCCGCTTTCGGCGGCACTGTCGTTGACGGAAAACAGCGTGACGATGTTCTCGACCAGCCTGCCGCCCGGGTCGTTGAGCCCCGACAGGTCCCCCGACAGGTCCCGCCCGACCGTATCGATGGCGGCGACGACGTCGGCGACCACCGCCTCGGTACGCGCCAGCGGGGTCCCCTGCGGCATCAGGATTTCGGCCTGGATGGTGTTGCCGTCCACGTGCGGGAAGGCGCGCGACTTGACGAAACCGCCAGCGACCAGCGCCACCGCGCCCAGCACCATCATCAGCAGCAGGCCCAGCGACAGATAGCGCCAGGCGACGGCGCCATCGACCAGACGGCCGATGACGCGCTCGCGCAGGGCCTCGAAGCCGGCTTCGAACCGGCGCCGCCAGCCGGCGGGCGCTTTCTCGGCCCGCGTCTCCAGGGCGTGACCCAGGTGGTGCGGCAGGATCAGGAAGGCTTCCACCAGGCTGACGACCAGCACCAGCAGCAGCACCATGGGCAGGGCGCGCAGGATCTGGCCCATGGTTCCGGACAGGAAGGCCAGGGCGCCGAAGATGCAGACCGTGGTCACGAACGACGACACCACGCCCGGCATGACCTCGCGGGCGCCGTCGATGGCGGCGTCATAGGCGCCCTTGCCGCGCTTTACGTGGCGCGCGATGTTCTCTGAAATGACGATGGCGTCATCCATCAGCAGGCCGACGGCGATCAGCAGGGCGACCATGGTGATCATGTTGATGGTCAGGCCCAGGATGCTCATCAGGAACAGACCGCCCATGAAGGACACCGGAAGGCCCATCGCCACCCAGAACGAGAAGCGCAGCGAGAAGAACAGGAACATGGTCAGGAACACCAGCCCCAGCCCCTGGAGCCCGTTGTCGGCCAGCATGGTCAGACGGTCGCGCACGATGGAGGCGGAGTCGCGTGTCACCGTCAGGGTCACGCCGGCCGGCGCGCGCGCGCGCTCGTCGTCCAGGAAGGTTTGCAGCCGCTCCATCATGACCAGGGTGTCCTGGGCGCGCGTCTTGGTGACGTCCAGCAGGGCGGCGCGTTGGCCGTTGAAGGTGACCTTGTCCTCGGCCAACTCGAAACGGTCGGTGATGGTGGCCATGTCGCCCAGACGCAGTTCGCCCCCCTCCCGAGAGGTTACCACCACCAGATCACGGAAAGCGGCGACCGAGCGCGCCTCGTCGGCGAAGCGCACGATGACCTCGCCGTCGCCGGTCTCGATGCGGCCGGCCGGCCGGTTCAGACTCTGGCGTTCGATCACCCCGGCGATATCGGCCAGCGACAGGCCGTGCCGGCGCAGGGTCTCGCTGGACAGCGCGATCCGGATCTGGCGGTCGGAAAAGCCCCGGATCGCCACCTGCCCAAGGCCGGCGCCGTTCATGCGCGTCTTGACCTGCTCGGCATAGGCTTTCAGGTGGGGCACCGCCATGGGACCGGAGAGCGCCACCGAGGCCACGAAATCGGTCCGCCCCAGGGTACGCACGACCGGGTCCTCGGCGTCGTCCGGAAAGCGTGAGATGGCGTCCACCTCGGTCTTGATGTCGCTGGAGAAGGCACCGATATCCCCGCCCTCGCCCATCTCCGCAGAAAGCTGGCCGCGCCCCTCCATGGCTTCGCACCGGGTCTCGTCCAGGTCGTTGATGCCCGAGACGGCCTCTTCCAGGCGCTGACAGATGGCGTCCTCGACCTCGGCGGCGGTGGCGCCGGGATAGACCACCGTGACCCCGACCGTATCCAGCGACAGCTTGGGAAAGGTCTCGCGCTGCAACGACGGCAGCGCGGCCAGCCCAAGCACCAGGATGGCCACCATCAGGATGTTGGCGGCGGTGGGATGGCGGGCGAAATAGGCGATCATTCGGACGCCTCCGTCGCCGGGGCGGCCTCGGGGACGGCCTCGGGGGCGGCGCCCTCGGCGGCGGCGATCAACCGGGCGCGCGCCTCCGCATCCGGGCGCGGGTCGATCAACATGCCGGCGACGGCCGGGATCAGGTCGGAGACCACCAGCCGGTCGCCGGCCGCCAGCCCGGAGGCGACCACCGCCAGATCACCCTGGACGAAGTCCAGCGTGACCGGGCGTTTGACCAGCCGGTTGTCGCCGTCCAGCACATGGGCGCTGCCGTCGTGCAGCGCCAGCCGGGGCACGACCAGCCGGGCCGGGCGGGGCGCACCGACCAACTCGACCACGACGAACATGTTCTTGACCAGGGGCGGACGCACCCCCGGCGACGCGCCGGCATAGCTGCCGTCCACCGCGACGATGATGCCGACCGTTCGGGTCTTGGGGTCGATGGTGTCCGAGATGCGCACCAGCCGCGCCGGCCACGTAACCGTTCGCGCGATTTCGCCGCCGGCATGAAGGTGAACGCGGGCGTCGATGTCCAGGGCCTCTCCGACCGTTCCGGAGCCGACCGCACGACGGACGCTGTCGCCGCTGCCCTCGGGCATCAGCGGCGCCAGTTCGGCGAAGGTGAACTGGGCCTCCACCTCGGCCACGGCGATGCTGTCGCCCTCGGCCAGCACCTGTCCGACGCTGGCGAACTGGGACTCGGCAACGTTGACCTGGGACACCCGCAAGTCAAACGGCGTGGTGATGCGGGTGTTGGCCAGGTCCAGGCGGGCCTGATCGAGTTTCGCCTCGGCCAGGGCGCGCTGGGCCGGGATCAGGTTGAGCGTGTTGCGCAGGTTTTGCAGGCTCTGGCGGTTGGTCAGCACCGTTTTCTCGGCCTGATCAAGGGTCGCCTGCGAGGCAGCGCCGGAGCGCCGAAGGTCGCGCTGGCGGGCCAGATCGCGTTCCGCCACGGCCAGCGACTCTTCCTCGATGGCGACCTGGGCGCGGGCATTGTCCTCGCGAATGGTCAGTTCCTGAAGGTCCGCCTCGCGCTCTCGCACCACGATGCGGTAGGCGGCCGGGTCGATGCGCGCGACCTCGGTGCCCTGGGGCAGGATGGCGCCCTTCTTCAGGTCCTCGTGGACCTCGACCACCCGGCCCGAGACCTGGGCTGCGGCCTGCCAGACCGTCTCCGGGCTGACCTGCCCGAAGCCGGTGGCGCGCGGCACCAGATCGACCGCCGGCACCGAGATGACGCGGGCCGGGCGGGCGGCCTCGGCGCCCTGGGCGCGGACCGGCGGCGCCTTGTCGCCGGCCAGCACCATGATCAGAGCGACACCAAGGGCCAGCGGGGGCACGACAAGCACCTTGCGCCAGTGGCGGGCCACGAAACCGGACATGAACAGGGCTCCCAAACGCTGGGCGGGGACGAATGGCGTCGCCGATCGGGGCGACCGTGGACCGGGTCGGACCGGTGGCGCCATGCGCTCGATCAAGACTGGCGCCGACAGGCCGTGAAGGCACGACCCGATGGGCCGCGCCCACTCTGGACCCGGTGTCGTGACGGCGGTATGACCGAACGGCCATCCGACCGTGACAAAGTGTGACAGCACGTGCCGGCCGCGACCACAGGGGAGCCACCATGACCGCCGATTTCTGGGACCGGCGTTATCAAACCGCCGGACGCGGCTTTATCTATGGCGTCGAGCCGAATACTTTCCTGGTTCGTCAGCGCCACCGCCTGGAGCGGGGTTGGTCCGTGCTGGCGGTCGCCGACGGCGAGGGCCGCAACGGCGTCTGGCTGGCCGGTCAGGGCCTGCGCGCGCATGCCGTCGATCAGTCCGCCGTCGGGCTGCAAAAGGCCATGCGGCTGGCCCTGGATCGCGGCGTGACGCTGACCACCACCTGTGCCGACCTGACCACCTGGGACTGGCCCGTGGGCGCCCATGACGCGGTCGTGAGCATCTTTCTGCATCTGCCGCCGGACAGCCGCGCGGCCGTTCACCGGGCCATGGCCGGCGCGCTGCGGCCCGGCGGCGTGCTGATCATGGAGGCTTTCCACCCGCGCCAGCTCGACCACGGCACGGGTGGCCCGCCGGTGGCCGAGATGCTG
>CAYFTQ010000204.1:0-5310 GCA_964346035.1 uncultured Roseospira sp.
TGGCGCATGGTCAGGCCCTTGACGTGGGCCTCATAGATGATGGTGTCGGCCCACGCCGTGCCGGGGCCGGGCGGGGGCGGATCGGCCGGGCGTCGGGCCACGCAGCGCGGCATGAACGGGGCGCTGTCGCGCTCGTCGAACGTCAGGTCGGCGTCCGGCCCTTCGCGGGTAAAGCCGAAGGTGGCGTCGTCCGGGCGGACCCGGCCGACAACCTCTCGCGCCCATGGGTCGACCAGCAGCTTGTGGGGGTTGTGGCGGTGGCCGTGGACGGGATCATAAGGGCCATGGACCCGCAGCCCATAGCGCTGTCCGTCCGCAAGGCCGGCGACATGGCCATGCCAGATGCCGCGCGCGTCGCGCACCGGCAGCACAAGCCGGGTGCTTTCGGGACCGTCGGCGGTATCGAACAGGCAGACCTCCACGGCGGTCGCATCCGGCGCGGCCACCGCGAAGCCGACACCGCTGTCCGTGACGGTCGCGCCCAGGGGACCCGGCCGCCACGGCAAGACGGCCGGGCGGTTCGTCCGGTCGCGGCCGGCCCCCACGTCAGGCGTCCGGTTCCGGGCGCAGCACCACGGCGGCCAGCGGCGGCAAGGTCAGCATCAGGCTTTGCGGGTGCCCGTGTGCCTCTTGCGGAAGGGTTACCACACGTCCGTTGGTGACGCCGGAGCCGCCGAACTCGACGCTGTCCGTGTTCAGAAGCTCGGCATACCAGCCCGCGCGCGGCGCCCCGATGCGGTAGTCCTGCCGCACCATCGGGGTCAGGTTCAGGGCCACCAGCACGAACGGTGCGTCCGTTTCGGCGCTTTCGCGGCGCACATAGGCCAGCACGCTGTTCTCGTGGTCTGTGCAGTCGATCCAGGCGAAGCCGTCGCTTTCGCTGTCCCGCGCATGCAGCGACGGATGATCGCGGTAGAGCCGGTTGAGCGCCCGCACCATGGCGCTCATGTTCCTGTGCCAGTCGATATCCAGCAGGTGCCAGTCCAGGCTGGTCTGATAGTTCCATTCGCGGCCCTGGGCGAACTCCGTCCCCATGAACAGCAGCTTCTTGCCCGGGTGCGTCCACATGTAGGCCAGGTAGGCCCGCATGTTGGCGAATTGTTGCCAGCAGTCGCCCGGCATCCGGCCCAGAATGGATCGTTTGCCGTGGACCACTTCGTCATGAGACAGCGGCAGCACGAAGTTCTCGTTGAAGGCGTAGATCAGGCTGAATGTCAGGTCGTTGTGGTGATAGCGCCGGTGAATGGGGTCCTCGCCGATATAGCGCAGGGTGTCATTCATCCAGCCCATGTTCCACTTGTAGCCGAACCCCAGCCCGCCCAGATAGGTTGGCCGCGAGACCATGGGCCAGGCCGTGCTTTCCTCCGCCATGGTGATGGCGCCGGGGAAGTGTCCATAGACCAGCTCGTTCATGCGGCGCAGGAAGTCGATGGCCTCCAGGTTCTCGCGCCCGCCGAACTTGTTGGGGATCCAGTCGTCACCCTCGCGGCTGTAGTCCAGGTAGAGCATGGAGGCGACGGCATCGACGCGGAGCCCGTCGATATGGAACTTATCCAGCCAGAACAGGGCGTTGGCCAGCAGGAAGTTGCACACCTCGGTGCGGCCATAGTTATAGATCAGCGTGCCCCAGTCCTGGTGGCGGCCCTGCCTGGGATCGGCGTGCTCGTACAGGTGGGTGCCGTCGAACCAGACCAGACCGTGGGCGTCTTCCGGGAAGTGACCGGCCACCCAGTCGATGATGACGCCGATGCCGGCGGCGTGGCAGCGGTCCACGAAAAAGCGGAAGTCCTCGGGGTCGCCGAAGCGGCTGGTGGGGGCGAACAGGCCGATGGGCTGATAGCCCCAGGAGCCGTCAAAGGGGTGCTCGTTGACCGGCAGCAGCTCGATATGGGTGAAGCCCAGATCGCGCACATAGGCCGGCAGCTCCTCGGCCAGCTCCCGATAGGTCATCAGGCGGGACTGGCCGGTCTCGGCGTCCACGGCCAGCTTCCAGGATCCCAGATGAACCTCGTAGATGGAGATGGGCGCGTGTCGGTCCACGCCCCTGGCGCGGTTTTCCATCCAGCCTTGGTCCGTCCAGGCATAGTCGCCCAGATCATGCACGACCGATGCCGTGGCCGGCGGCACCTCGGCATGAAAGGCGTACGGGTCGGCCTTTAGTGGCAGCAGCCCGCCGCCCGCGCCAAGGATTTCGTATTTGTAGCGGGTGCCGGCTCCGATCTCGGGCAGGAAAATTTCCCACACGCCACAGTTCAGGTGCTTGCGCATGGGATGCTGGCGGCCATCCCAGCCATTGAAGTCGCCGACCACGCTGACGCGCTGGGCGTTGGGCGCCCAGACGGTGAACGCGGTGCCGGTCACGCCGTCCCGGGTGGTGAGGTGCGCGCCCATTTTCTCGTACAGGCGGGTGTGGGTGCCCTCGGCGATGAAGTAGGTGTCCAACTCGCCCAGAACCGGCGAGAACCCGTAGGGGTCCCAAAGGTCGAACGTCATCTCTGCCGAGGAGGCCCGCAGCTTGTAGGGGAACCGCTCGGTCGCCGAGGGAAAGTCGGCAACGAAGAACCCTGCCTTGTCGGTCCGCTCGGCCTGCGCCATGACCCGGCCATCAGCGGGATCAATGATCTCCAGCGCGCGCGCCCAGGGCAGAAAGGCGCGCACGCACCGCCCGGTGTCGGCACCGCCATCGGCGCGGCCGGCATGCTGTCCCAGGACCGCGAACGGATCCCCGTGTCGTGCCTCGGCAATGGCCCGGGCGGCGTCGGCGATAGGGCTGTTCGGCATGGCGCGGGGGCCTCCAGAATGGCGGTGATCCGGGACCGCGCCCAACTTCGGGGCTTCGGCGCCCGGGCTGAGCGCCGGCGCACGGTCTGCGGGGTTGGGACGCGGGACGGCGCGGCGGATGATGGGGGCCGGACCCGGCACCGGCGTCACACCAAGACAAGGCCGCGCCCGCGCGACGGCAGGAGGCCTGAGGGTGGGGAGAGCCGGAGCGCCCGTCAAGGGACAGTTGGATGCCGGCCGCTCGCCCCTGGCCTGGCATGCGGGGGCGTGTGGTCAGGAGTCCGGCGTCTTCCTGCGCCGGGTGGCGGTGCGTTTCGGCGTTGCGTCGCCGGTCGCCGCAGCGGTGGCGGCGTCCGCCTTGGTGCCGGCCCTTGTGCCGGCCCTTGTGCCGGCCCCTGTGCCGGTGCGGACACGGGCGGCTTTCTTGGGCGCGGCGTCGCTCGCCGGCGCCTCGGTTGGAGTCTCGGCCTTTTTCGCGCGCCGGGGCGCGGCCCGCTTCGGCTCGGCCGGGGCAGGCGCGCCGTTGGCGGCCACCTCCGCCTCGGCGCGCGCCCAGTGCTCGGCGTCCTGCCCGTGGGGTTGACCTTCCTCCAGCCAGATCAGATAGGCGCGGGTACGGATGCGGTCCTCGACGGTTTGGTCCATGTCGATTCCTCACGTGTGGGGCGCGTGCCGAACCATTGAAACCCTTGAACGGAAACGTTTCGGATCACGGACACACCGCAGAAGGGAGGGGACCGTCCGGCGGTCTGATCAGGTCCTTGCGCGACCCGCCTCCCGGCTGGCAGCGGCTGCGGTGCGTTCCTGCTTTATCCGGATATCAGGCGGCCTTGGCAATGCCCTATCTTTCGCGGCGGCGGGCCGGGCCGGCCGGCCGAGGGTCGCTATGGCCCGCAGGCAACACTTGACGACGGGCGCCACCATAAACGCCTGTCCGATCGCGATCGGACAGCGGACGCCTTGAAATGTCGGGCCGGGTTGATTATTCAATTAGGACCGGATTGGTCCCGTATCCATGGCAACCGCGTCGATCGCGGTCGTCAAAAGGGGGTGGGGCGTGGACCCAAGCGACGTGGAGCCAGGATGTTTCGAATCAACAAGCTGACGGACTATGCCGTGGTTCTGCTGGTGGACATGGCCCGTGCCGAACGGGTGCGTGCCGCCCACGACATCGCCGCCGAAACCGGGGTACCGCTGCCGACCGTTGCCAAGGTCATGAAGGCTCTGGTTCGGGGCGGACTGGTCCGGTCCACGCGCGGGGCCTCCGGCGGGTATGTTCTCGCCCGACCGGCCGCCCGGATCGCGGTGGCCGACATCATCGAGGCCGTCGAGGGGCCGATTGCGTTGACGGATTGCGTAGAGGGCGCGGAAGACAGTTGCGATCGTGAGGTTTTCTGCCCGATGGCCGGGCACTGGAACCGCGTTAACGCGGCGGTGCGCCTGGCGCTGGACGGCATCACGCTGGCCGACATGGCGCGCGAGGGGCCGCCGGTCTCTTGGGGCGCGGCCGCCGGCGTGGACCGCAGCCTGATGCCGGCACGGGCCACCGGCAACGCGGCCTTCGACGACAACGACAGGGTTTGCGCGGCGGAATAGGACGGGTCGCCCTCTGGTTCGCCAGGGCAGGCGCGACAGGACACGGAACCGGGAGTCAGGACCATGCCGGCGACACAGGAAACCATCGACCGAATCGAGGCGGCATCGGGCGCCTACAAATACGGCTTCGTGACGGACATCGAATCGGACAAGGCGCCCAAGGGCCTGAACGAGGACACCGTCCGCTTCATCTCGGCCAAGAAGCACGACCCCGAATGGCTGCTGGACTGGCGCCTGAAGGCCTACCGCCACTGGCTGACCATGGCCGAGCCGGACTGGGCAAAGGTGGGCTATCCGCCCATCGACTATCAGAATGCTTATTACTACGCCGCGCCCAAAAGCAAGGACGACGCGCCAAAGAGCCTCGACGAGGTTGATCCCGAACTGCTGCGCACCTACGAGAAGCTCGGTATCCCCCTGAAGGAACAGGAAATGCTGGCCGGCGTGGCGGTGGACGCGGTGTTCGACAGCGTTTCGGTCGCCACGACCTACAAGAAAAAACTGGAAGAAATGGGAGTGATATTCTGCGCGATCTCGGAAGCAGTCCAGCGTTTTCCGGAAATTCTTCAGAAGTACCTGGGGTCCGTTGTTCCCTACTCGGACAACTTCTTTGCCACGCTCAATTCGGCGGTCTTTACGGACGGTTCGTTCGTCTACATTCCCAAGGGGCTGCGCTGCCCCATGGAGCTGTCCACCTACTTCCGCATCAATGAACGCGATACCGGCCAGTTCGAACGCACCCTGATCATTGCCGATGAAGGCAGTTACGTCAGCTATCTGGAGGGCTGTACCGCACCGCAGCGCGACGAAAACCAGTTGCACGCCGCCGTGGTCGAGCTTGTCACGCTGGACGATGCCGAGATCAAGTATTCCACTGTCCAGAACTGGTATCCGGGCGACGCCGAGGGCAAGGGCGGTATCTACAACTTCGTC
>CAYFTQ010000205.1:0-5292 GCA_964346035.1 uncultured Roseospira sp.
CAAAAGGAGCCGGTCCCGGTGGCGGAGATCGAGGCCGCCGTCTCGCGCCCCCTGAACGAGCCGGTCCCGGTCCCCGAACCGGTCCCCGAACCGGAACCCGAACCCGAACCCGAACCCGAACCGCCGCCCGACGTCGGTGCCGGGGACATCGGGGAAGACGACGACGGCAAGGCGACCACGCCCGCTAACGAAAGAGAGGTTGCGGGCGCCACTATCAACGAATAGGCGCAGACGCGCCATCACGACGGCAGGGAGACGGGCATGTCCGACGACAAGGACTTCAACCTTGAGGAACTGGATCAGGGCCGGCAGGGCGGCGAGGAGCGCCAGACGGGCGACGACGCGGCGGCGCACGTGCCCGAGCGGCCGCGCTCGGCCTCTGACCTGGAAGCGGTCTATGATATTCCGGTGCAGGTCTCGGCCGTGTTGGGCAAGGCCCACATGCAGGTCAACCAGTTGCTCAAGCTGGGGCGCGGCGCCGTGGTGGAACTGGACCGCAAGGTCGGCGAGGCTATCGACATCTATGTCAACAACCGACTCGTGGCGCGCGGCGAGGTGGTGGTGGTCGAGGAACGCCTGGGCGTAACCATGACCGAGATCATCAAGACGGACCGGAGCTGAGGCCGATGGCCGACCCGGGTCGCTTCCTGACCGGACCGCGCGCCGCGCCCGTGGGCGACACGCGCGGCGGGCTGGACCTGGCCACCGTCATCGGCATCGGCGGCGCGCTGGCCCTGATCGCGCTGGCCATGCTGCTGGGCGGCTCGCCGGGCTCGTTCCTGGACATCCCGGCCATCCTGATCGTGATCGTCGGAACCCTGGCCGTCACCCTGGCCGCCTTTACCTTTGAGGAAATCGGCGCCACCATCGCCCTGCTGCCCAAGACCGCTCTGCATCCCCAGGTGGATGCCGCCGACGCCGCCGACCGCATGCTGGATCTGGCCGACATGGCGCGCGCGCGCGGCCTGCTCAAGCTGCAGGGCGCTGCGCTGGACGGCACCGCCGACGACCCGTTCCTTCACAAGGGGCTGTCCCTGGTCGTGGACGGCGTCGCCGAGGACGAGGTCGAGGCCATGTTGCGCCAGGAGATGGAGGCCACCGCCGCCCGCCAGGGCCGCAGCGTCGCCGTGCTGCGCCGGGCCGCCGAGGTGTCGCCGGCGATGGGCCTGATCGGCACCCTGGTCGGCCTGGTGCAGATGCTGGGCAACCTGGATGACCCGACCCTGATCGGCCCCAGCATGGCGGTGGCGCTGCTGACCACGTTCTATGGCGCCATCCTGTCGAATGTCGTGTTCGCGCCGCTGGCCAGCAAGCTGGAGCGCAACGCCTATGAGGACCAGCTCGTCAACCACATCTATGTTCTGGGTGTGGTCTCCATCGCCCGCAAGGAAAACACCCGGCGCCTGGAGATGCTGCTCAACAGCGTCCTGCCGCCACAGAAACGGATCCGCCGCTTTCATGTCTGACCCCCTGGAGTCACCCTCGCGCCGATCACAGACGCCGGCCGCCGTCCGGCCGCCGGCCGTGGAGGGTTTGCCATGCGCGTGCTGATTGTTGGCGCTGTGGCGGGCCAGGTGGGCGCAGCCGCGCGCATGGCCGTGCAGCGCGGCGCCAAGGTTACCCAGGCCGATGACGTGCCGGCCGCGCTTGAGGCCCTGCGTGCCGGGCGGGGCGCCGACCTGGTGATGGTGGACGGCCAGTTCGATGTCGCCGCCCTGATCGACCAGATGACCACTGAACACATCGTCGCGCCGGTGGTGGCCTATGGCGTCGGCACCGATTCGCGGGTCGCGGTTCGCGCCATCAAGGCCGGCGCGCGCGAGTTCATCCCGTTGCCGCCCGACCCCGACCTGATCGCCGCCGTGCTGGAGGCGGTGGCCGAGGAGCGCCACGCCCTGGTGGTGCATGATCCGGCCATGGTAAAGGTGGTGCGCATGGCCGAACAGGTCGCCCCCAGCGAGGCCAGCGTGCTTGTGACGGGCGAATCCGGCACCGGCAAGGAATTGATCGCCCGCCACCTGCACCGCAAGAGCCGGCGCGCCGACGGCCCCTTCATCGCCGTCAACTGCGCCGCCATCCCCGAGGCCCTGCTGGAAAGCGAGCTTTTCGGCCACGAGAAGGGCGCCTTCACCGGTGCCGTGGCGCGGCGCGTCGGCAAGTTCGAGGAAGCCAACGGCGGCACCCTGCTGCTGGACGAGATCTCGGAAATGGACGTGCGGCTTCAGGCCAAGCTTCTGCGCGCCATCCAGGAACGCGAGATCGACCGCATCGGCGGCAAGCAGCCGGTGCGGATCAATACCCGCATCGTGGCCACCACCAACCGGGACCTGCGCGCCGAGGTGGCCGCCGGACGCTTCCGCCAGGACCTGTTCTTCCGTCTTGACGTCATCAACCTGGCGCTGCCCCCCCTGCGCGCCCGGCCGGGCGATATCGCCCCGCTGGCGCATCATTTCGCCCGCAAGCACGCCGACGCCAACCAGATCGCAGAGCGGCCGCTGTCGCAAGAGGCGCTCGCCGCCCTGCAGGCGCATCGCTGGCCCGGCAACGCGCGCGAACTGGACAACACCATGCATCGCGCCGTTCTGCTGGCCACCGGGGCGGAGATCGGCGCCGATGCCGTCCTGCTGCATCCCGACGGGGGCGCGATGTCTGCGGACGAGGCCGAGGCCGAGGCAGCCCGGGGCAACGACGAACCCGGCGGCGCCGGCGGTCTGGTCGGGCGTACCGTTGCCGACGTCGAACGCGACCTGATCATCGACACCCTGCGGCACTGCCTGGGCAACCGGACACATGCCGCCACCATCCTGGGCATTTCCATCCGCACCCTTCGCAATAAACTGCGCCAGTACGCCGACGAGGGCGTGACCGTTCCCGCCGCCGGCGGCGGCGGCGGCGGCGCGGGCTGAGGGCACGGCGGCCCGACATCTTATGAGTCTGGAGAGGCACGACACCCATGGCCGAGGAGTCAGGCGCACAGGGACGGGCCGTGACGGCAAACGCCGGAGGCGGCGGAACCGGCGCGGGTGGTGGCGGCGGCCCTGATCTGGGCGCGCTGTTCGGGCGCCTGCGGCATATCGTGGTAAGCGGCGAGATCGGCCTGGCGCTGGGTGTCGTGGGCATCCTGGTGGTGCTCATTCTGCCCATGCCGCCGTGGCTGCTCGACATCATGCTGGCGCTGTCGATCACGTTTTCGACCCTGGTGCTGATGGTCGTGATCTATGTCCGCAAGTCCATGGAGTTCAACTCCTTCCCCATGGTGCTGCTGATCGCGACCCTGATGCGGTTGTCGCTCAACCTGGCCTCGACCCGCCTCATCCTGGCCAACGGCCACGAGGGCACCGATGCCGCCGGCCACGTCATCGAGGCCTTCGGCGGCTTCATCATGGGCGATAACTTCGTCATCGGCGTGATCGTCTTCGCCATCCTGGTGCTGGTCAACTTCATGGTCATCACCAAGGGCGCAACCCGCATCGCCGAGGTCTCGGCCCGCTTCACCCTGGACGCCATGCCGGGCAAGCAGATGGCCATTGACGCCGACCTGTCCAGCGGCCTGATCACCGAGGACGAGGCCCGCGCCCGGCGCGAGGAAATGCAGAAGGAGGCGGATTTCTTCGGTGCCATGGACGGTGCCTCGAAATTCGTGCGCGGCGACGCCGTCGCCGGGATCCTGATCACCCTGATCAACATCATCGGCGGCATGATCATCGGCATGGTGCAGGGCGGCTTGACGTTCGCACAGGCCGCCGACTCCTATACCCGCCTGACCGTCGGTGACGGTCTGGTCTCGCAGATCCCGGCGCTCATCATTTCGGTCGGGGCCGGCCTGATGGTGGCCAAGGGCGGCCTGCGCGAAAGCGCCGAATCGACCCTGGTCACCCAGTTCAAGGCCTACCCCCGCGCCCTGGGCATGAGCGCCCTGATGGCCATGGCGCTGGCCTTTCTGCCCGGCACGCCATTCCTGCCGTTCGCCCTGCTGGCGCTGGGCGCCGGCACCGGCGCCTTCATGTTCGACCGCCAAAGCCGCGCCCTCGCCCTCAAGGAGGCCGAGGCGGCGCCGGCGGAACCGGCCGCGCCGGTGGCCGAGGAACCGATCTCCAGTGCGCTCCGGATCGATCTGGTGCGTCTGGAACTGGGCTATGGGCTGCTTCAGCTCATCAACAGCCCGACCCAGTCGCGCCTGACCGACCAGATCAAGGCCTTGCGCCGATCCCTGGCCATGGAGATGGGCTTCGTCATGCCGTCCGTGCGAATCCAGGACAACATGCAACTGGGCGCGAACAGCTATGTCGTCTACCTGAAAGAGGTCGAGGCCGGGCGCGGCGAACTGCGGCCCAACATGCTGCTGGTCATGGACCCGCGTGGCGAGGACATCACCCTGCCGGGCGAAAAGACAACCGAGCCCACGTTCGGCCTGCCGGCGGTGTGGTCGGATGCCTCCAACCGCGAGGAGGCCATGTTCCGGGGCTATACGGTGGTCGATCCGCCCACCGTCGTGACCACCCACCTGACCGAGGTGGTCAAGGACAACATGGCCGACCTGCTGTCGTTCAGCGAAACCCAGAAGCTGCTGGACGAGTTGGACAAGGACCATCAAAAGCTGATCGCCGACCTGATCCCCAATCAGATCTCGTCCAGCGGTGTTCAGCGCGTGTTGCAGAACCTGTTGGCGGAACGCGTCTCGATCCGCGATCTGGCCACCATCCTGGAAGGCATCAGCGAGGCCACCGCATCGACCCGCAACATTCTGATGGTGACAGAGCACGTGCGCGCCCGCCTGTCGCGCCAGTTGTGCGAGGCCAACGTGGACGAGGACGGCGTCTTGCCGCTGGTGACACTGTCGGCGCAGTGGGAACAGGCCTTCGCGCAATCCCTGACCGGGCAGGGCGAGGAGCGGCAGTTGTCCATGCCGCCCAGCCAGTTGCAGGACTTCATCATGTTGGTGCGCCAGACCTTCGAACGCTTCGCCATGCAGGGCCAGGCGCCCGTCTTTCTGACCGGTCCGGGCATCCGGCCATATGTACGCTCCATCGTCGAACGCTTCCGCCCGACCACGGTGGTCATGTCGCAAAACGAAATCCACCCCAAGGCCCGGATCAAGACCCTGGGGCAGGTCTGATGCCGGCCCTGTTCCGGCCCGGCCCGGCCCGCGACCGCGTTAACGGACTGTTTGGCGCCGGGGCGTCATCATGGCGCGGGCCATGTCCGGCCCGGCTGCCGTGTTGGCGAGGGGTTCCATGATCCGCATTGTTGTTCCGGACCTGCTGTCCCGGGTCGGCGGGCCGGCGGCTGTCC
>CAYFTQ010000206.1:0-5178 GCA_964346035.1 uncultured Roseospira sp.
GGCCGCTGACCGGCGCGCTCGGGCCGAAACGGCCCGCGCGGAGGCTCGCGCCGCCCGGGCCCGCGCGCGCGAGACCGTGCGGGCGGCGGGCGCGGGGCGCGCCCGCCTGCGCGCCGAGGCCGAGGCTCTCGACGCGCTGCTTATTGAAACCGCGCCGATGACCGGCGGGGGGCCGGTGATGCTCGACGTCGTTAGCGTCGCTCCCGGCGACGAAGGCGCGCTGGGCGCCGCCTTTGGCGATGATCTGGCGGTTGAACAGGCCGACGATGCGCCTGCTTTCTGGGCCGATCTGGCGCCGCTGGCGGACCCGGCGCCGCTGCCACCCGGTGTTGCCCCCCTGGCCGACAGCGTTCGGGCGCCGCCCGCGCTGGCGCGCCGGCTGGTGGCCGTCGGCCTGGTGCGCGATCGCGATACCGGTGATGCCCTGCGCCACGATCTGCGGCCGGGTCAGCGGCTGGTGACTCGCGACGGCGACCTGTGGCGCTGGGATGGCCTGACCGTGCGCGCGGGTGCCGGCGCGGCGGGGGGCGATCAGGCTGCCGCTCGCCTGCGTTCTCGCAACAAGCTGGCCGCCGTGCGCGAGGCGCTGGCGCGCGCCGAGGCCGAGCTGGCCAGGGTCGAGGCCGACGCCGCCGGCGCCCGCGACACCCTTGCCGCCGCCGAGGCCGAGGACCGGGACGCCATGGAGGCCCGGCGCGCCTCGGAAAGCGACGTCGGTCGCGCCCGCAGCGCCCGCGACGAGGTCCGCCGCCGCGCCGCCGAGGTCGAGGTGCGCCTGGCGGCCCTGGCCGGCACCCTGGAGCAACTGGGTGCCGATGCCGCCGACGCCGCCGCCCAGGCCGATCAGGCCCGCGCCGAGCGCGCCGGGCTGGATGACGGCGGCGCCGCCCGGGCCGACCTGGAAGGGCGCCGCGCCACGCTGGCAGAGGCGCGCACCGCGCTGGTCGAGGCCCGCGCCGCCGACGACCACTTGAAGCGCGAGATCGGCGAGCGCCAGCGCCGGCGCGAGGCGGTGCGCGAGGAGACCGCCTCGTGGCAACAACGGCTACGGCAGGGCCAGACCCAGGGGGCCGCGCTGGAGCAACGCCTGGCGTCCCTGGCCGAGGAACTGGCGATCCTGGCCGAGGCGCCGGCCCGTCTGGAGGCCGAGCGCGTCCGCCTCGCCGATGCGCTGGCGGCGGCCGAGATCAGCCGCCGTGACGGCGCCGACGCGCTGGCCAGCGCCGAGACCAGGGCGCGCGCCGCCGCCGAGGCTCGCCGCGAGGCAGAGGGCGCACTGGCGCGGGCGCGCGAGGATCGGGTGCGACGGGAAGGGCAGGTCGAACAGGGCCGCAAGGCCTGCCGCGACATCGCCGGCGCCATCGCCGAACGGCTGGACAGCACGCCTGAGCGACTGCCCGAGGCCGCCGGCCTGGCGGCAGACGACGTCCTGCCGGACCAGGAGACCGCAGAGGCCGACCTGTTGCGCCTGTCCCGCGAGCGCGACGGCATGGGACCGGTCAATCTGCGTGCCGAGGCCGAACTGGCCGAGCTTGACGAGAAGGTGGCCGCGCTGCGCCACGAGCGCGAGGACCTGACCGGCGCCATCAGCCGCCTGCGCCAGGCCATCCAGGAGATCAACCGCGAGGGCCGCCAACGTCTGCGCGATTCCTACGCTGCCGTCAACGAACACTTCCAGACCCTGTTCGCGCGCCTGTTCGGCGGTGGCGAAGCGCACCTGGAGATGATCGAGAGCGACGACCCCCTGGAGGCCGGCCTGGAGATCATGGCCAGCCCGCCCGGAAAGAAACTACAGATGCTCTCGCTGCTGTCGGGGGGCGAACAGGCGCTCACGGCCCTGGCACTCTTGTTCGCCGTGTTCCTGACCAACCCGGCTCCGATCTGTGTGCTCGACGAGGTGGACGCACCGCTGGATGACGCCAACGTGGACCGGCTGTGCCGTCTGCTGGAAAGCCTGAGCGCCAGCGCCGCCACGCGCTTTCTGCTGGTCACCCACCACCGCATGACCATGGCGCGCATGGACCGTCTGTTCGGTGTCACCATGATGGAGCGTGGCGTCTCCACGCTGGTGTCCGTCGATCTGCGGCAGGCCGAGCGCCTGCGCGAGCCCGGCGCGACGGCGCCCGCCCCTGGCGGGGCGGGCGCGCTATGACGGGTCGGTTCCGGGTGGGTGGCCGCTGGGGCCGTCAAGCCGCCTGCTGGTTGATCTCCAGCGTGCTCCAGACGTCGAGCAGGGCGGCGACAAGGTGGTCCATGAGATGGTCGTCGTGCAGCGGCGTGGGCGTGATGCGCAACCGTTCCGCGCCACGCGGCACGGTCGGATAGTTGATCGGCTGGACATAGATGTTGTGACGGGTCAGCAGCAGGTCGGATGCCTGTTTGCAGCGCGCCGCGTCTCCCACCAGAACCGGCACGATATGGCTGACCGAGTCCATGACCGGAAGGTTCAGCTCACGCAGGCGCCGCTTCAGGGTGGCGGCGCGTTCCTGGTGGCGGATGCGCAACTCGTTGTGCTGGCGCAGGTATTGAATGCTGGCACGCGCGCCGGCGGCCACACCCGGCGGCAGCGAGGTGGTGAAGATGAACGCCGCCCCGAAGCTGCGCACGAAGTCCACCAGGTCGCCATCGCCGGCGATATAACCGCCTATGCAGCCAAGGGCTTTTCCCATGGTGGCCTGAATGATGTCGATGCGGTCGGCAACGCCGTCGCGTTCGGCCACGCCCGATCCGGTCTCGCCGTACATGCCGACCGCGTGAACCTCGTCCAGGAACGTGAGCGCGTTGTGCGCCTCGGCCACGTCGCAGATATCGGCGATGGGGGCAATGTCGCCGTCCATCGAATAGACCGACTCGAAGGCCACCAGCTTGGGCGTCTCCTTCGGGTATTCGCTCATCAGCCGGTCCAGGTGGGCGGCGTCGTTATGCTTGAAGATCTTCTTGGGCGCGCGGGAGTGGCGCACGCCCTCGATCATGCTGTTGTGGTTCAACTGGTCAGAAAAGATGACCAGTTCCGGGATCTGCTGGCCCAGCGTCATCAGCGTGGTCAGGTTGGCCACATAGCCGCTGGTGAACAGCAGGGCCGAATCCTTGTTGTGCCAGGAGGCCAGTTCTTCCTCCAGCAGCACATGATGATGCGTGGTGCCCGAAATGTTGCGGGTGCCGCCTGCGCCGGCGCCGACGGTCCGCACCGCGTCGGCGATGGCGTCGGTCACGACCGGGCTCATGCCCATGCCCATATAGTCGTTGGAGCACCAGATGGTGACTTCGTGGGTCTGCCCGTCGCGATGATTGATGGCCTTGGGGAACGTTCCGGTGCGCCGCTCCAGATCACAAAAAATCCGATAGCGCCCCTCGTCGCGCAGATCCCGCAGCCGATTGGCGAAGTACTGCTTGTAATCCATCGCTTACGTCCTCTTGGTCAGACGTTGTCCCCATTTGGTTGGCGTGGCGATCCCGAGGTGTGCATCCGGGTGTGGTTCTGCCTCCCGGTGTCCCCAGGGTCATGATGCCAGGGGGATGTCCTTTCGTGTGGTTGACCCCTCCACGGCGCGATCCGAACCGTCGCACCGCAAGGCCCCGGCCGAAACCGGCGCGTCTTTTCCTGTTCGCCCCCGTTGTTTTCAGGCGCTGATCAGTCCCTCCGTCAGGCACCACGTGGCCGTGTCGTCCAAGGCCAGGGCGACACGGTCCATCAGGGTGTCGATATCCGCCCGCTCGATGATCAGGGGGGGCGAAAAAGCAATCGTGTCGCCAATGACGCGCGTGATCACGCCACGCGCGTGCAGGTTCCGGCCGATCGCCGCGCCGACGCCGGAGGCGGGGTCGAACGGCTGCCGGGTGGTCTTGTCGCGGGCCAGTTCCAGTCCGCCGATCAGGCCGACGCCGCGCGCCTCGCCGATCAGGGGATGATCTCCCAGGGCGCGCAGGCGGGCTTGCAGGTGGGTGCCGACGGCAGCCGCGTGGGCGAACAGGTCGCGTTCCCGATAGATCGCCAGGGTTTCCAACGCCACCGCCGCGGCCACCGGATGGCCGCCATAGGTAAAGCCGTGCCCCAGGATACCGATGCGCCCGGCGTTGTCGCGGATGGGGCCGTAGACCCGCTCGTTCAGCATCAGGGCGGCGATGGGCAGATAGCCCGAGGACAACTGCTTGGCGCACGAAATCATGTCTGGCTCAAGGCCGAAGGTTTCGCTGCCCCATGCGCGGCCCGTGCGCCCGAACCCGCAAATGACCTCGTCGGCCACGAACAGGATGTCGTGACGGCGCAATACGGCCTGGATTTTTTCAAAATAGGTGGCCGGCGGCACGAGCACCCCGCCGGCGCCCATGACGGGTTCGGCGAAAAAGGCGGCGATCGTGTCGGGCCCCTCGGCCTGGATCAGGGCTTCCAGGTCCTCGGCGCAGCGCGTGGCGAAGTCTTCCTCGCTCTCGCCCTCGGCGCCCTGGTGATGGAAATGCGGACAGGTGGTGTGCAGAACGCCCGGCATCGGGAGATCGAAGTCGCGATGATTGTTGGGCAGGCCGGTCAGGCTGGCGCTGGCCACGGTGACGCCGTGATAGGCCTTGGTTCGGCTGATGATCTTTTTCTTTTCGGGGCGGCCCAGGGCGTTGTTGTAGAACCGGATCAGCTTGATCGCGGTATCGTTCGCCTCGGACCCCGAATTGCAGAACAGCACCTTGGACATGGGCACCGGCGCCAGGTCCAGCAGGGCCTCGGCCAGGTCGATGCCGGGCGTGTGCGCCTTGTGTCCGAAAGGATGGTAGAAGGCCAGCCGGCGCATCTGGTCATAGGCCACACGGGCCAGCCGTTCTTCTGCCGAGAAGCCCAGCGCGGTGCACCACAGCCCGGCCAGGGCCTCGATATAATCCTGGCCCGCCTCATCGAAGACACGCACGCCGTCGCCGCGCTCGATGATGACCGGACCGGTCTGCTCGTGGGCGACGGGATTGGTATAGGGATGAAGCTGGAACCTGACGTCGCGCGCGGCGGCGGAGTTCGGACGAGGAACCTGAGTCATGTCTGGCGTGGACTCCAGGCGGAAACGATACCGGCCATCGAACGGGCGACGGGCCTGACGGTCTGGCGCCACTGGGGCGCCGGAGCAGCCCCCCCGGCGCACCCCCTGGCGGCGCACCCCCTGGCGGCGCACCCCCTGGCGGCGGCCCCCGCACTGTGGT
>CAYFTQ010000207.1:0-5164 GCA_964346035.1 uncultured Roseospira sp.
AGCCAGCTTGTCCACGACATGCACGAGGCCGCCCGCGCCGCCGACGAAATCGGCCTGCCCGTGATCGTGCGGCCGTCGTTCACCCTGGGCGGGCACGGCGGCGGCATGGCCTACAACCGCGAGGAATACGACCGCATCGTGGCGGCCGGGCTGGCCGCCTCGCCGGTGCATTCCGTGCTGGTCGAGGAATCGGTGCTGGGCTGGAAGGAATTCGAGATGGAGGTGGTCCGCGACAAGGCGGACAACTGCATCATCGTGTGTTCCATCGAGAACGTGGACCCCATGGGCGTCCACACCGGCGATTCCATCACCGTCGCGCCGGCGCTGACGCTGACCGACAAGGAATACCAGATCATGCGCGATGCCTCGATCGCGTGCCTGCGCGAGATCGGGGTTGAGACCGGCGGCTCCAACGTTCAGTTCGCCGTCGATCCGGACACCGGCCGTCTGGTTGTGATCGAGATGAACCCGCGCGTCTCGCGTTCCTCGGCCCTGGCGTCAAAGGCGACCGGCTTTCCCATCGCCAAAGTCGCGGCCAAGCTGGCGGTGGGCTATACGCTGGACGAACTGACCAACGACATTACCGGCGTCACGCCGGCCGCGTTCGAACCGACCATCGATTACGTGGTCACAAAGCTGCCGCGCTTCACGTTCGAGAAGTTCCCCGACACCGACCCCATTCTGTCGTCGTCCATGAAGTCGGTGGGCGAGGCCATGGCCATCGGGCGAACCTTCGCCGAAAGCCTGCAAAAGGGTCTGCGGTCGCTGGAAACCGGCCTGACCGGGTTGGACGAAGTCGAGATTCCCGGCGCCGAAGGACCCGAGGCCAAGGATGCCATCCGCGCCGCCCTGGCCGCCGCCCGGCCAGAGCGCATCCTGACCGTGGCCCAGGCCTTCCGTCACGGCCTGACGATGGAGGAAATCCGCGCCGCCTGCCACTTCGATCCCTGGTTCCTTGAACGCATCCACGAAATCGTCCGGGAAGAAGATCGTCTGCGCGCGGATGGCCTTCCAACCAGTGCCTCGGCCCTGGTGCGCGTCAAGGCCATGGGCTTTTCCGACGAGCGCCTGAGCGCCCTGACCGGCAAGACCATGACCGAGGTCGTCTTCCGGCGTCAGGTGCTGAACGTGCATCCGGTCTACAAGCGGATCGACACCTGCGCGGGCGAGTTCCCTTCCCGCACGCCATACATGTATTCCTGTTACGAGGGCAACGGGATCGAGCCCGCCGAATGCGAGTCCGAGCCCACAGACCGCACCAAGGTCGTCATCCTGGGCGGCGGGCCGAACCGCATCGGCCAGGGCATCGAGTTCGATTACTGCTGCGTCCACGCGGCCTATGCGCTCAGCGACGCGGGCTTCGAGACCATCATGATCAACTGCAATCCGGAGACGGTCTCGACCGACTATGACACCTCGGACCGGCTGTATTTCGAGCCCCTGACCGCCGAGGACGTGATCGAGGCCGTGCGGCGTGAACAGTCTTCCGGGACCGTGTTGGGCGTCATCGTCCAGTTCGGCGGTCAGACGCCGCTTAAGCTGGCGCGTTCGCTGGAGGCGGCCAATATCCCCATCCTGGGCACCACGCCCGATTCCATCGACCTGGCCGAGGACCGCAAGCGCTTCCAGGGCATGTTGCACGAGCTGGACCTGAAGCAGCCGCGCAACGACACCGTGACGTCGCTGGAGGAGGCACGCGTCCTCGCCGCGCGCATCGGCTATCCGGTGGTGCTGCGGCCGTCCTACGTGCTGGGCGGGCGTGCCATGCAGATCGTCTATTCTGAACAGGGCCTTGAACGCTACATGACCTCGGCGGTGCTGGTCAGCGGTGACAGCCCGGTCCTGATCGACGCCTATCTGGAAGGCGCCGTCGAGGTGGACGTCGATGCTGTGTGTGACGGCTCCGACGTCTATATCGCCGGCATCATGCAGCATATCGAGGAAGCCGGTGTGCATTCCGGCGACTCCGCCTGCACCCTGCCGCCGTTCTCCATCGAACCCGAACTGATCGAGGAGATGAAGGTCCAGACCCGCGCCCTGGCCCTGCGCCTGGGCGTGGTCGGCCTCATGAACATCCAGTTCGCGCTCAAGGACGGCATTGTCTACCTCCTGGAGGTCAACCCGCGCGCCAGTCGCACGGTGCCCTTCGTGGCCAAGGCGACCGGCGTGGCGGTGGCCAAGATCGCCGCGCGCGTCATGGCCGGCGCGCCGCTGGCCGGTTTCGGGCTGTCGGAGAAGCCGCTCGGTCACGTTGCCGTCAAGGAGGCCGTTTTCCCCTTCGCCCGCTTTCCCGGCGTGGACATCGTGCTGGGACCGGAGATGAAATCGACCGGCGAGGTCATGGGCATTGACCACGACCTGGACAGCGCCTTTGCCAAGTCGCAGATCGGCGCCGGCTCCGCGCCGCCGCTGTCGGGCACGGTGTTCCTCTCGGTACGCGACCAGGACAAGCTGGCAATCGTGGAGGAGGCCCGCCTTCTGGCCGACATGGGCTTCCGCATCCTGGCCACGCGCGGCACCGCCGGTCATCTGGAGACCCTGGGCATACCGGTCGAGATCATCAACAAGGTGCGCGAGGGCCGGCCCCACTGCGTCGATGCGATGATCTCGGGCCAGATCCAGATGGTCATCAACACCACCGCCGGTGCGCAGTCGCTCAAGGATAGCTTCGATATCCGGCGTACCGCCTTGATGAGAACCATCCCGCACTACACCACGCTTCAGGGGGCGCGGGCCGCCGTGCGGGCGATCGCCGCCCTGAAACGCGAAAAGCTTGATGTAAGGCCCCTGCAATCCTATTTTGAGCGGTGATGCTCCCGGAAGCTGTCCTCGTGTCGGTGCGGTCTCACCGCCGGACCACGACGGGGATTTTTGTGTTGTAAGGCTCGGTTTTCCACGGCACCGGAAAGACCACGAGCCGCCTGATCGAGGGTTCGCCCAGATGGAGAAAATACCCATGACCGCCGATGGGCTTCGCAGCCTTGAGGACGAGTTGAAGGCGTTGAAATCCACGGAGCGGCCGGCCGTGATCCGCGCCATTTCGGAAGCCCGCGAGCATGGCGATCTGTCCGAGAACGCGGAATACCATGCCGCCCGTGATCGCCAGAGTTTTATCGAGGGGCGCATCAAGGAACTGGAGGACGTCATCAGTCGCGCCGACGTGATCGACGTGTCCAAGCTGTCGGGCGGTATCGTCCGCTTCGGGGCCACGGTGACGCTGGCCGACGAGGATTCCGACGAGGAAGTGACCTATCAGATCGTCGGCGTGCATGAGGCCGACCTGAAGGCTGGACGCATCTCCATCGGATCGCCCATCGCGCGCGCGCTTATCGGGAAGAGCGCCGGCGATACCGCCGAGGTCAAGGCTCCCGGCGGCAGCAAGTTCTATGAGATCGTCAACGTCGCCTTCCGCTGAACGGCCGGCCCCGCGCGCCAGCCGCAGGTGGATGGGAACTGGGCGGGTCGGCGGCCAAGCCCCCGCCCGCGAGGCCGTTCGCCCGCTGTCGCCCGGCCGCAAGGCCTGACCATGTCCCCTTGTCGCCGGCGCGCCGCTCACGGCTGCGGTGGCGCGTCCGCCGGGGGCGCGCCCGGCACGATATGCGGGGGCGGGTTCATGCGATAGGTCAGTTGCGCCACCCCGGAGGGGTGGTTGATCACGCGTGCCAGGCTGGGCATCAGCCGAGGCGGCGTCGGCGGGAACAATGGCAGCCCTCGGCCCAGGCAGACGGGCATGATGAACAGGTCCATCTGATCCAGGGCGCCGACGGTCAGGAACCGGGCCACCGTGGCCGCGCCTCCGACGATCCACACATCGCCGCCCCGATGCGCTCGTGCGCGGCGCGCCAGCGCCGTCGTGTCTCCGCCCGTCCAGGCTCCGACGCCGTCGGGCGTCGTTCCGCTGTCGAGCGCCCGCCCGGTCAAGACCCAGCAGGGCTTGCCGTCATAGGGCCAGGGGCCGAAGCTCAGCGTCTGGTCATAGGTGGCGCGTCCCATGACCAGCAGTCCGACGCGGTCGTAAAACTCGGCATAGCCGAAATCCTGATCGTCAAATGGCGCCAGCCACTCGACGCCTCCGTCCGGTGTCGCGATGAAGCCGTCAAGGCTGACGGCCATGTACAGACGAAGGGAGGCAACCATGGCCGAGATCCGCAGTGAATAGGGGCGAGGACCCGACCCATTGGGCGCGGAACGGTCGCTGCGGGTCAAGGGATTCGGTCACGGACGGGGTGGCGACGGTTCAACCGCGCGCTGCCGCCTGGCTGACCCGGCGCCGCCTGTGGACCATCGGCGCCATTATGCTGGCGGCTCAGGGCGTGGCCGTGGTCGTGCTGGTCGCCGGCGCGTCCGGGGGGCTGGACGCGCTTGGCCGGCCGCTGGGCAGTGACTTCCTTGCCTTCTGGAGCGCGGCCCGCCTGGCGGTGATCGGTGAACCGGCGGCGGCCTGGGACCTGACGCGGCTGTTCGAAACCGGCCGCCTGGCCGTGCCCGGGGGCGAGCGGGTCTATGTGTTTTCCTACCCGCCGGTGTTCCAGATGATGCTGATGCCGCTGGGTCGGCTGGACTGGCTGGTGGCGCTGGGGGTATGGAGCGGCCTCGGGCTGGCGTTGTATGCGGCCGCCGTCTGGCTGGCGGCGCGGCGGCTGCCGGCGCCCGGGCTGGCCATGCTGTTGGGGCTGTCGTTCCCGGCCGCCTTCGTCAACCTGCTTCAGGGTCAGACAGGGGTTTTCTCGCTCGTGCTCCTGGGTGGCGGCCTGCTGCTGGTGGCGCCGCGCCCGGTCGCGGCCGGGATCCTGATCGGTCTGGCCTGCTTCAAGCCCCATCTTGGGCTACTGGTGCCGCTGGCGCTGCTGGCCGGGGGATGCTGGCGTGCCCTGGCCGCCGCCGTCGCGACGGTGGCCGGGCTGGTGGTGTTCAGCCTGATCGTGCTGGGTCCGGCACCGTGGGCCGCGTTCCTGTCCAATCTGTCGCTCGCCGGTGAGCTGGTGCGCGGTGGCATCGTGCCTTGGCCCAAGATGCCCAGCGTGCTGGCCGCCCTGCGGCTGGCCGGCGCCCCTGAAGGCTTCGCCTGGATCGGGCAGGCAGTGGCCGCCGTAGTGGCGGCGACGGGCGGGCTCTGGCTGTGGGCTACGCGGCCGGGCCGGCCGGTGGTCGTGGCCGCCACGCT
>CAYFTQ010000208.1:0-5142 GCA_964346035.1 uncultured Roseospira sp.
ACATCGCAACGTGCGTCAGATCGCGGGGGGACGACATGGGGCTACAAACTGATGGACTGGGCCAGGGTGTCGTCGTTGCTGAACAGGCCGGCATGTTCGCTGCCCAGGCTGATGATGATGGCGCCGGTCAGGGTGGCCAGGTCGATGATATGACTGGGCTGGAAGCGATCCTGGCAGTAGGTCAGCATGTCGGCCAGCACCAGCCGGCCCTCGGCGTCGGTGTTGATGACCTCCACGGTCTGGCCGGACAGCGTGGTGACCACATCGCCGGGGCGCTGGGCGGTGCCGGACGGCATGTTTTCGACCAGGCCGCACAGGCCGACCACGTTGGCCTTGGCCTTGCGTGCGGCCAGTGCCTTCATCAGGCCGGCCACGACACCAGCGCCGCCCATGTCCCACTTCATGTCTTCCATACCGGCGGACGGCTTGATGGAGATGCCGCCGGTGTCGAACGTCACGCCCTTGCCCACGAAGGCCAGCGGCGCGGCCTCGGGATCGTCGGCGCCGCGGTATTCCATCACCAGCAGGCGCGGCGGCCGGGCCGAGCCCTGGGCCACCCCCAGCAGCGCGCCCATGCCCAGCTTTTTCATCTTGCCCTCGTCGAGGACATCGACGGTCACGTCCGGACCAAGCTCGGCCCGTGCCACCTCGACAAAGCTCTCGGGGTAGATGATGTTGGCCGGCTCGCTGACCAGACGCCGCGTCAGGAACACGCCCCCGGCGACAGCCTCCAGCGCGGCGAAAGCCTTCCTGGCGCCGGTGTGGGCCTCGCCGTGGACCGTCAGCCGAACCAGGGCAGGCTTCTGATCGGGCTTTTCCGTGGTCCGGTAGCGGTCGAAGCGGAACGAGCGCAGCAGCGCCCCGAAGGCCGCATGCGCCGCCGCCGTCGCCGGCGCCACGTCGGCGCCCTCTGGCAGATCCACGGCCAGCGTGGCGGCTTCGTCGCCGGTCCCGGCCAGGGCGGCAACGGCGGTGCCGCCGAAGGACTCCATGGTGGCGGCGGAGATGGCATCGGCCCGACCCAGCCCGATGACCACGACGCGGTCGAGCGTAACGCCGTGCGGCGCGGTCAGGACCAGCGTCTGGCCGGCTTCGCCCTTGAAGCGAGAGCCGGCGACGGCGCGGGCGATCTGCCCGCCGGTCAGTTCGTCGGCCTCGGCGGCGGTCGGCCCCAGGGCCTTGCTGTCGGGCACACCGACGACCAGGGCGCCATTGGCGGGGATGGCGGATTTTGCGAAAGAGATCTTCATGCGGAACGCGTCCTTGTCGCGACGGGGCCGGCGTGTGATCGAACCGACCGAGACTGAGCACACTGTGCGCAACTGTACAGAGCGTCCCGGCATGGCGAAAGGCCCGCCGGGCGCCGGCGGATGATCCTGTGACGGGGATTACACCACCACCTTGCCCGGATTGAACAGCCCGTCCGGGTCCAGGGCATGCTTGATGGCCCGCATCATGTCCAGCTCGACCGGAGCCTTCAGGCGTTCCAGCTCGAACACCTTCATGCGCCCGACGCCGTGCTCGGCGGCGATGGAGCCGTCCATGTCTGCCACGATGTCGTGAACGATGCGGTTGACCTCTTCCCAGCGGGCCAGATAGGCGGCCTTGTCCATGCCTTCGGGCTGGGTCAGGTTGTAATGCACGTTGCCGTCCCCGACGTGTCCGAACGGACACGGGCGCAGGCCGGGGATGGCCCCGGTCACGGCCACATCGGCGCGGGCGATGAAGGCCGGGATGTCCGAGACCGGCAGCGAGACGTCATGCTTGATGGACCCGCCCTCGAAGCCCTGCGCCTCGGGCAGGGATTCCCGCAGACGCCACAGCGCATTCCGTTGATCCAGGCTTTCCGCCAACACGGCATCGCCGATCAGGCCCTCTTCAAGGGCCTCGCCCAGCACCGCCTCCAGGTCGGCGCGGGCCCCGCCCTCGCCACCGTCCGACGCCGGCGCACGAGCGCTGGACAGTTCGATCAGAACGTACCAGGGAAAGGCGCTCTGCAATGGATCGGCGCAGCCGGGCATGTGGCGGGCGGTGATCTCCAGGCCGAAGCGCGACAGGAACTCGAACGCGCTTACGGCATCGCCCGAGCGCGTGCGGGCATGGCGCAGCAGCGCCGTGACCTTGTCCAGCGCGTCTAGTCCGCAGAAGGCCGTCGCCACCTCCGCCGGACGCGGATGGAGCCTGAGCGTCGCCGCCGTCACCAGGCCCAGCGTACCCTCGGCACCGACGAACAGATGACGCAGGGCATAGCCGGCGTTGTCCTTTCCCAGTCGGCGCAGACCGTTCCAGACGCGCCCGTCGGGCAGCACGACTTCCAGGCCGAGCACCTGATCGCGCATGTTGCCGTACCGCAGCACCCCGGTGCCGCCGGCATTGGCAGCGATGGTGCCGCCGATCTGGCACGACCCCTCTGCCGCCAGGCTGACCGGGAACAGGGCATCGGCCTCGGCGGCCGCCCGTTGCAGGTCGGCCAGGACGACGCCGGCCTCGACCGTGGCGGTCAGGTTGACCGGGTCCAGGTCGCGGATACGGTTCATGCGGGCGGTGGAGACGACCACCTCGCCGCCGTGCTCGAACGGCACGTTACCGCCCACCAGGCCGGTATTGCCGCCCTGCGGCACGATGGCCGCGCCGGCCTCGCGGCAGGCCAGCACGACAGCGGCGGCCTCGGCGCTGCTGGCCGGCTTGACGACGGCACGGGCGCGACCGTGGAAGCGGTCGCGCGGCTCCGACAGATGCGGCCCCATGTCGGCCGGGTCGGTCAGCACGGCGCCGGCCCCGACGGCGGCGATCAGGCGTTCGATCAGAGGATCGCAGGCGGCGCAGGTCATTCGGTTGCGTCTCCGGACGGAAGGATGAAGGCATCGCGGCCGATTCCCTGGGCATACAGCAGGGCGGTCAGGGCTCCGTAGCGAACCAGGGCGCGCGCCTCCGCCGCCACCGCCGGGCGGGCATGGAAGGCGACACCAAGCCCGGCCGCCTTCAGCATGGGCAGGTCGTTGGCGCCATCGCCGACAGCCAGGGTGCGGCGCATCGGCAGACCCAGCCGGCCGGCTTCTGTCATCAGGGTCTCCAGCTTGGCGCGGCGGTCGCGCACCGGCTCCACCACGGCGCCGGTCAGGCGGCCGTCCTCGATCACCAGATCATTGGAGACATGGTCATCGAACCCACACAGATCCACGACCCGGGCGGTGAAATAGCGGAACCCGCCGGAGACCAACAGGCAGCGCGCGCCGTGCGCCTTCATGGTGGCCACCAGGGTGCGGGCGCCGGCGGTCAGGCGGACGTCGGCCCAGGTGCGGGCCAGGGCCGCTTCTTCCAGCCCGGCCAGCATGGCGACGCGTTCGCGCAGGGCATCGGCAAAGTCGATTTCGCCGTTCATGGCGCGATCCGTCAGGGCGGCGATGGCGTCGCGCACGCCGGCGTGGTCGGCCAGATCGTCCAGCGTCTCTGACGTCACGATGGTTGAATCCATGTCGGCGATGAGCAGGGCCTTGCCGCGATCGGCCACCGGCTGGGCAATGACGTCGATGGGCGCTGCCTGCGACAAGGCCCGCCGCGCCGCCCCGTCGGCCTGTTCCGGCGCCAGCCCGGCAAAGGTGATGTCGCACGCCTCACCCGCCGCCAGCCAGCGCACGGGGCCGGTCTCGGCGCCCAGGTCATCCAGTGCGCCACGCACGGCGTCGGCGCCACGCCGGTCCAGCGCGCCCGAGCCGGGCGCGGCGATCAGGGTGACGACACTGTCCAGCCCAAGCGCCCCGGGCGAGGGGTCGTCATCGGCCACCGGGGCGCGCCGGATCGGGCGTGGCGGATCGCCAGGGGTCGAGCGGTCTTCGGCGGGCGGCATGGCGCGGGCGCTCCAGCGGGCAGATACCAGGGGGCGGACAGGCGGGCGGGCGGTATGACGGTCCTTTAACGCGGAAAGGGGGCCGCTGGCAACGCGAGGCCGCCGCCGAGCCGGCGGCGACCGCACAGCCACCGAATTTGCTTGCGCCCCCCGGTCGATTTGCCTAACGTCAGGGGCGGATCGGACGCTGTCCGTTCCTGCCCACTCCCTCCGAAACACAGGTCATCAGACCCATCCAGCGGTGGGCCGTTCAGGGGCCCAGCCCCAACGAGCCGCGCGCACCGCATCGACAGGCCGGACGGCGTTGGCCCCTGGCCCGATGCCCTCGATCGCCGCATCCTTGAACCGGCATGGCGACCGCTCCGCTCGGACGCGGATCAACAGCTTGACCCGGACCACATGCTTCCTTCCCCAAACCGATGCTTCGGCGGCATGGCCGGCCCCCCGGGCCGGTTTTGATCCGAAACCCGCGTTCCGGTTCCCCGCCCGCTGTGCCGCCAGTTCCGTCCCAGACCGCGCGAACCGCGAGAGAAACATGCATCTTAAGGACCTGAAACAGAAAACCCCCAAGGACCTTCTGGCCTTTGCCGAGGACCTGGAAATCGAGAACGCGAGCACCCTGCGCCGCCAGGAAATGATGTTCGCGATCCTCAAGCAGCTCGCCGACAACGAAACCGCGATTTTCGGCGAGGGCGTTCTTGAGATCCTCCAGGATGGCTTCGGCTTCCTGCGATCGCCCGAGGCGAACTACCTGCCCGGTCCGGACGACATCTACGTCTCTCCCAGCCAGATCCGGCGATTCTCCCTGCGCACGGGTGATACGGTCGAGGGCCAGATCCGCGCCCCCAAGGATGGCGAGCGCTATTTCGCGCTGCTGAAGGTAAACACCATCAACTTCGAAGAACCGGACAAGGTTCGTCACCGCATCAACTTTGACAACCTGACGCCGTTATATCCGGAAGAAAAGCTTCAACTTGAGATCGATGACCCCACACGCAAGGACTTCACGACCCGCGTCATCGACCTGGTGACGCCGTTGGGCAAGGGCCAGCGGGCGCTGATCACCGCGCCGCCGCGCACCGGCAAGACGATGGTGTTGCAGAACATCGCCCACGCCATCGCCAGCAACCACCCGGACGTCTACATGATCGTCCTGCTCATCGACGAGCGCCCGGAAGAAGTCACCGACATGGACCGCTCGGTTCGCGGCGAGGTGGTCAGCTCCACCTTCGACGAACCCGCCAGCCGACACGTCCAGGTCTCGGAAATGGTGATCGAGAAGGCCAAGCGCCTAA
>CAYFTQ010000209.1:0-5124 GCA_964346035.1 uncultured Roseospira sp.
CGGTCTCGCCCGGGGCCTTCCAGCGCAGGCGAAGGTGGGCGATCTCGGCCGCATGGCCGGCCTCCGGCACGCCGGCATCGCCATAGCGCCGCTCCGGCAGGCGCAGTCCGGGCGAGCCCGGGGCGGCGATCTCGTAGATCGCGGTCACGGCATGGCCGTCACCGATCTCGCCGGCGTCCACGGCGTCGTTGGCGAAGTCCTCTTCTCGCAGGTGCCGGGTCTCGTAGCCCACCAGGCGGTATTCAGCCACCCGGGCGGGATTGAACTCGACCTGGATCTTGACGTCGTCGGCGATGGGCTGAAGCTGGGCCGCCAGCTTTTCCACCAGCACGCGGCGGCCCTCGGCCAGCGAGTCCAGATAGGCCGCCATGCCGTTGCCGGCCTGCGCCAGCCGTTGCATGGTCTTGTCGTTATAGTTGCCGCGCCCGACCCCCAGGATGCTCAAATAGATGCCGGTCTTGCGTTTGTCGGCGACATAGTCCTCCAGCCGGCCATCGTCCACCACGCCCAGGTTGAAGTCGCCATCGGTGGCCAGAATGATGCGGTTGATCGCGCCGGCGCGGACGTTCTCCTCAGCCAGGGCATAGGCCGTCGCGATGCCCTTCGAGCCGGCGGTGCCGCCGCCGGAGTCCAGGCGGCCCAGCGCGGTACAGATGGTGTCCACCTCGCTGGCCGGGGTTGGCTCCAGGACCACCCGGTCGGCGCCGGCGTAGGTGACCAGCGAAACGTGATCCCCGGCCCCCAGTTGATCGACCAGCACCGCCATGGACCGTTTGACCAGATCAAGCCGGTCCGGCCCGCGCATGGACCCGGAGACGTCAGCCAGCAGCACGATGTTCACCGGCGGCCGCTGGCCGCCCGCCGGCGACCAGCCGCGAACACCGATCACCATCAACTCGCGGCCCGCACCCCAGGGCGAGGGCATCAGACGGACCGAAGGTGCGAACGGGTCGCGGGCGGAGGCCGGGCGAGGGTAGCTGTAGTCAAAATAGTTGATCAGCTCTTCGGCCCGGACGGCGTCACTCGGCGGCCGGTCGCCGTCGCGCACGAAGCGGCGCACGATGCCCATGGACGCCGTATCGACATCGGCGGCGAACGTGGAGACCGGCCGGTCCGCGACACGGGCGACCCCGTTCAGGGTTACGTCGGCGAAGCGGTCTCGCTCCACCTCGGGCGCGGCCCTCGGCGGCGGTGTCGGGGCGCTGGCGGGTGAGGGCGCCACCGAGGGCGCCGGCGCGCCAACCAGGGGCGGCGCGGTCTCCATCCGGGTCCGTGGCGGCTCCGCTCCCGGCATCACGCGCTGCAGCAACGTGCCCAGGCCACTGCCGCCGCCGCTGCCGTGCGGGGCGGTTTCATGGTTTTGCCACATCTCGGCGGCAACGCGCTCGACGATGGCCAGGCAGCGGCCGCCGTCGCGGGTGTCCGCGCGGGCCGGGGCGGCTGCCATGGTGTTCAGCAGCAGCCCGCAGGCCGCCGCCAGCGGCGCCAGGACGAAAATGGTGTGTTTCATGGTGGTCGCTCCCCCTCGGGCCACCGGCACGGGCGCCGGCAGCGACAGTCCCGGAATGCGCCCGTCCGCCCCTTGGCATCCGCCGGCGTATCCGATCCAGCCCCATGCGACACCATGAAGGCGACCAATTGATGGCCGACGCGGACGGAATTCCGGCTGGATTCCGGCTGAAGTCCGGCCGGATCGGCGCGGAAACGCGGCGGAACCGGGGCGGCATGGTTTGCAGACCGATCCCGATCGGCTAGATCTGTTTCAGGGTCGACCCCGGGGAGTCCTTTGCCATGTATCGACGCACCACCCGTGATATCCGCATCACCGTTCGTCCGCTTTTCCTGGACGAGCAGTCGGACCCCGACGAGGACCACTATGTCTGGGCCTATCAGGTCACCATCGACAACGAGGGCGCCCGGACCATCCAGTTGATGCGCCGGCACTGGGTCATCACCGAGGCCAGCGGCCTGGTGCGAGAGGTGGAGGGCGACGGCGTCGTCGGCGAACAGCCGATCCTCAAGCCGGGGGCCGCCTTTCAGTACACCAGCGGCTGTCCGCTCAACGCGCCGTCGGGGTTCATGCGCGGCAGCTACACCATGCGGCTGGTGGACACGGAGGAGACCTTCAAGGTCGAGATCCCGGCTTTCTCGCTGGACAGCCCGCACGGCGGCGGCAGCGTGCATTGATGCCAATGGCATCGGACGTTGACCGTTGCAGTCCATAGCCGGCCCGGCCCGGGGCCGTCAGCGTCTGCGATCACAAGTTCATAAATGGTTGGAATGACGGCTTCTAGACGCCTAACTCCGTTGACTCTCTTGGCTGGCGGCCTCTAAGGTATCGAGGCTGTCGGCGGAATCGTGAGGAGGCAGGCTGGTGCGTCGAACCCTTATCGCGCTTGCGGGCGCGGCCCTGGCCGGCGGCCTTCTGGCCGGCTGTTCCAACCAGCCGGTGCGCACCGGGCACATGGCCATGCCCCAGGCGGAGCTGGCCTCGACCGCGCACTGGAGCGCGATGGCCCGCGATACCGGGGTCCAGTTGGCGCCGTATTTGCGCACGTGGGTTCCGTCCGGCGCTCGCTTTTACGTGCAGGGCCATGCCGGCGCGACCGATTTTGCCCGCGTGTTCCAGCGCACGCTGATCACGGAGCTGCGCGGCCGGAACGTCACGGTGGTGCCGACGCGCGCGCAGGCCACGCACGTTCTGGTGTTCGGCACCCGGGTGACCGACCATCCGCCCGGTATGATCCCGGCGCTGGGGCAGTCAACGGCCATCAGCGCCGGTCTGTGGGGTATCATGGAATTGGCTGAAACGGCCCCGTTTGGCGCCGTCTCGACCGCCGGCAGCGCGCTTGCGGACATCGCCGTGGCCGCCAACAGCGGCGCCGGGCTGTCGGAGATCACCGTCTCGGTGGCGGTGCTGGGCCGGGACGGGGGCGAGATCAACCGCCAGACCACCTACTACGTGTCGCGGGCCAGCGCCCGCAACTACCCTGAACTGGCCCTGCCGCCACTGTACGCGCGCCAGGGGCGCGCGCTGCCGGAACCGCCGGTGGCGCATTTCATCGTTGAATAGCGGAGAGCGGAGATGCGCGCGCCCCTCGTTTCGCTCCTGGCCGTCCTGCTGCTGGCGACCGGTTGCGCCCAGCCCGAACAGAACGTCGCTCCGGTGCTGGAGCCCGACCAGGCCCGCCCCGCCGTCGATATCGAACTGACCAGCTATGGTGCGGTCGATCACCTGGTGGAGACATCGCGCGCCCCGCTCAGCCCGGATCGGCCGATCCTTGTCACCACCCTGGTGGACAACAGCGACCTGTCGCGGTCCTCGCCGCTGGGGCGCCTGATCGCCGAACAGATGGCCACCCGCCTGGCCAACGCCGGCTATACGGTGCGCGAACCGCGCTTCGGCGCGACCCTCAAGGTGCGCGAGGGAACCGGCGAACTGGTGCTGTCGCGCGACCTTCGCGATATCAGCCGCAGCGTCGGCGCCCAGGCGGTGATCGCCGGCACCTATACCTTGGCGCTTACGCGCGTGTTCGTGAATGCAAAGATGATCCATGGCGTCAGCGGCGACCTGCTGTCCGCGGTTGATTTCGAGCTTCCGATGAAAGGCGACGTTGAAAGTCTGGTTCCGGCGCGGGTACTGTCCGGGCCGGACTCGATGGGTCCGGACTGGACGTACCACCGCTACACCGCCCAGTGAGCGGCCGGCCGGGCCGCATGCGAACCCCATGGCGCGGCAGCCCGGCGCCATGAAATATTTGTTTCAGGATCAAAATGCGGTGTATTGTGGCGGACCGTGCCCTAGTATTGGGGCCCGCCCCGGGCCGGGCCGGGCGCAGGGCGATCGTCGGGGCATCGGCGGGCTTGCGTCGCGCGGCCCGACTGCTTAGACGGACCCGGCGCCCCGGATCGGGGACCGGGCGCTGGCCGCGGCTCCGGCACGGATCGCCCGGCGGGCGCGGCGCGGCGCGGCGGCAGCGGTACGGCGAACGGTGGCATCATGGAGCCAGAGACACAACCCAGCGATCGGCCTCGTCCGCGTGTGGTCGCCGGCAACGGCCATGGCGAAAGGGTTCAGCCGCCCGGCGCGACGGGTCAGCGAGAACCCGGCGGGCTGGAAGACAGGCTGGCGAAGGGGGATGATCCGCATCATTTCCGCACCATCTTCATTTCCGACGTTCATCTGGGAACGCGCGGATGCAAGGCGGAAATGCTGCTGGATTTCCTGCGCCGGACCGAATCGGACACCCTTTACCTTGTCGGCGATATCGTTGACGGCTGGCGCCTGAAAAAGCACTGGCATTGGCCCCAGGCCCACAACGATGTCATCCAGAAGCTATTGCGCAAGGCCCGCAAGGGAACGCGCGTCATCTTCATCCCCGGCAATCATGACGAATTCGCGCGTGACTACTGCGACGCTGAATTCGGCGACGTCGCGTTGCGGCGCGAGGCCATACACGAGGCCGCCGACGGGCGCCGCTATCTGGTCATCCACGGTGACGAGTTCGACGGTGTGGTCCTCTATGCCCGCTGGCTGGCCGTGCTGGGCGACTGGGCCTATGTCATGGCGCTGGAACTGAACCACTGGATGAACGTGGTGCGTCGCCGCTTCGGCCTGCCCTACTGGTCCATCTCCCAGTATCTCAAGCACAAGGTCAAGAACGCCGTTCAGTTCATCACCCGGTTCGAGCAGAGCATGGCCGACCTGGCCCAGAAGCGCGGCGTCGGCGGCATCATCTGCGGCCACATCCATCACGCCGAAATCCGTTCCGTCGGCGATGTGGTGTACTGCAACGATGGCGACTGGGTGGAAAGCTGCACCGCGATGGTCGAACATCCCGACGGCCGCATGGAGATCGTGGACTGGACGCGGGTCAGTGATCCGCGCCTGCTGGAGGTCCCGCGCGGACGCGCCCGACGCAGAAAGGGCGCGGCGCCGGTGCTGCCGGGGCAGCAGGACGACCCTGCTTTCGCCGCCAGCCTTGACCCCGGTGCGATCCCGGTTTCCCCCGATTCCGCGCCAAATGACACCGGCGCCCGCGCCGAACCCAAAGTCCGCGCTTCATCCAGCCTGGCCTCGTGAGGCTGCCGCCCGAGTCCGAGCCCGAGCCCGCACAAGCCCAT
>CAYFTQ010000210.1:0-5112 GCA_964346035.1 uncultured Roseospira sp.
GCATCGCCCACCGGACGCGCGCGCGCAGGGCCTCGCCCTTCAGACCCTGGAGGCCGGTGCTCAGGACTACATTTTCAAGGGCGATGTCGATTCGCGCTCGCTGGTGCGGGCCATCCGCTACGCCCGTGAACGCCAGTCCCTGGAACAACAACTTGCCCGCAGCCGCGAACGCTACCGCATGTTCGCCGAGGCCGGCTCGGACTGGCTCTGGGAGACCGACGCGGAGCATCGGTTCACATATTTCTCTGACGCCTTCGCGGCCATCACCGGCTTTGTTCCAGAGGCCCTTCTGGGCAAGCGTCGGGTCGATCTTTTCTCGCACGAGATCGACACGGGCGCGGTCGAGGCGCACCTGGCCACGCTGACCCGACACGAACCGTTCAAGAACTTTGAGTATCCTTTGCGGGATACATCGGGTTCGGTACGCTATATCCGGGCTTCTGGGGTGCCGGTCTTCGAGGGGTCGCGCTTCGTCGGCTATCGCGGCGTGGCTGCGGATATCACCCGCGTCAAGGCGCTGGGTCGGCGGCTCGACGATCGCATGGCAGACCTGGTGCGGTCCCGCGACCAGCTTGCCGACCAGACCGCCGAGTTGGCCGCGATGATGGAGGAGGCGGCGGTCCTGAAGGACCGGGCCGAGGAAGAAGCGCGCGCCAAGACCGATTTCCTGTCCACCATGAGCCATGAAATCCGCACCCCGATGACCGCCGTTCTGGGCATCGTGGAGGTGTTGCGCGCCGAGCCCCTGAGCGCGCGCCAACATGCCCTGGTGGAGACGATCCACGAGGCCGGCCACACCCTGGTGGCCATTCTCGATGATGTGCTGGATGTCTCCAAGCTTCAGGCTGGCCGGCTCGACCTGGTGCCCGAGCCCGCCGATCCCCTCGCCGTGGCGGAGCGCGCCGGCCAGTTGTTCACCTCGCGGGCCGAGGAACACGGCAACCGCATCACCATCCAGGCCACGCCCGCCGTGCCGGCCCGCGTGCGCATGGACGGGCATCGGCTCGGCCAGATCCTGTTCAACCTGATCGGCAATGCCGTCAAGTTCACGCAGGATGGCCGCATCACCGTCAGCCTGGATGCCCACCCCGCCCCGGACGCTGCCGCCGGCGCGCACGGCCTTTGCCTGGACGTCGCCGTCTGCGATACCGGAGTCGGGATCGAAGCCGACCGGCTGCCGGCGCTGTTCTCGCGCTTTCAACAGGGCGACGCCGCCACCGCGCGGATTTTTGGCGGCAGCGGCCTGGGACTGGCGCTGTGCAAGGCCCTGGTGGAGCGAATGGGCGGCACCATCGGAGTGGAAAGCACACCCGGCGTCGGCAGCCGGTTCTTCTTTTCCATCCCGGTCGAGCCTCTGCCCGCGTCCGTGGCTGTCGGCGGGGCCCCGCCGCCTCAGGCCGGGTTCGAAGCCGGGACCGAGGCGGCGACCGCGATACCGGGCACGACCGACGCGACAGCCGTCCCCGGGGTGCGCCTTCTGGTGGCCGAGGATAATCGCCTCAATCAGGTGCTGTTGCGAGAGGTGCTGTCCACCCTGGGACAGGTGACCATGGTCGGCGATGGCCAGGAGGCCCTGGAGGCCCATGCCACCGGGGCGTTCCACCTGGTGGTCATGGATATCCGCATGCCGGTTCTGAGCGGCCTGGACGCGATCCGGGCCATCCGTGCGCGCCCCGATGGCGCCCGTGTTCCGATAATCGCCCTGTCGGCCGACGTCATGCCGGAACAGCAGGCCGAGCAGCGCGAGGCCGGCGCCGATATCAGCCTTGGCAAGCCGCTCGACATCCCGGCGTTGCTTGCGGCCGCGCGTGCCCTTCTGAAGCCCGCCGCGTCGCCACCGCCGGCCGCCGACGCCTCCGTTTCCGACCGAAGCTCGTCCTGATCCGTCGGGGAAAGGGCCAAGGGCGATACGCCACCGCGCGGTCCCAGCCCGGCGCCAGCCCGGCAGCATCCCACCTTATCATCATGCCCCTTTTTTTCGCCATCAAGGTCGGGCAGGATTCCGGAACATGATCGCACGGTTTCGAACCTGCCGCCGGGGCAGGCCGAGGAAATCGGGATCGCGCCGGCCGTATTGGTCCCGTCCGGCGCCGACTCGTCGGACCCAGTGTTTTCGCCAGGAAGGGAACAGGTTTCATGCAGACACTTGCAAAGCGCTCCACCGCCGTCGCCCTGTCCGCCGCGCTGTTGGCCGGCCCGGTCCTGAGCGGCTGCCAGCAGGCCCAGAACAACCCCAAGCAGACGACCGGCGCCGTCGGTGGCGCCGCCCTGGGTGGCCTTCTGGGCTCCCAGTTCGGTGGCTCCACCGAATGGAAGATGGCCGCCGTCGGTCTTGGCGTTCTGCTGGGCGGCCTGGCCGGCAGCGAGATCGGCCGTTCGCTCGACAATGCCGATCGCACCGCCATGCAGCAGGCGTCGCAGCAGGCCTATTCCGCGCCGGTCGGCGAGACCATCACGTGGAACAATCCGCAAAGTGGCAACCGCGGCACGTTCACGCCGGTCAACGACGGCTATACCAACACCGGCCAGTACTGTCGCCAGTTCCGCAGCACGGTGACCATCGACGGCCGCCTTGAAGAGGCCACCGGCACCGCCTGCCGCCAGCCGGACGGGACCTGGAAGGTCGTCAACTGACGCCGTTGCCGGCGCCGGCGCCATTGTGTGCGGACCCCCTTATGTGGTGAGGGGGTGGGCCGTCGGCGCGCCCAGGGGCTGGCGCGCGGGCAGCCCGTGTCCCATATGGGGCAGCATCGCCACCCCATAAGGAACCCACGCCCCATGACGGATCCCTATGCCGTTCTTGGCGTCGCGCGGGGGGCCGGCGCCGACGAGATAAAACGCGCCTACCGCCGTCTCGCGCGCACCATGCACCCCGACGTGAACGCCGGCGACCCCAAGGCCGAAGAGCGTTTCAAGGCGCTGAGCGCCGCCCACGACCTGCTGGGCGATCCCGAAAAGCGCGCCCGCTATGACCGTGGCGAGATCGACGCCGACGGCAACGAGCGTCCGTTCGGGTTCGGTGGGGCGCGGCGGGGCGCGCGCGGCTTCGGCGCAGGCGCGGCCGGCCCGGACCAGGGCCAGGGCCAGGCCGGCGACGGTCTTCATTTCCGCTTCGAGGACCTGTTCAAGGGTGCCGACAGCTTCGAAGACATCTTCGCCCGCGCCCAGGCCGCCAAGCGGCGCGGGGCGCGCGCCGGCGCGAGCGGGGGAGCTGCGGGGGGTGGCCCGGACCCTGTCCGTGGCGGGGATGCGCACTATCGGCTCACGGTCTCGTTCGAGGACGCCGCGCGCGGTGTCACCCGGCGCATTGCATTGGCCAACGGCAAAACGCTGGATGTGCGCGTTCCCCCCGGAACCGAGGCCGGCGCCGTGCTGCGCCTGCGCGGCCAGGGCGGGCCGGGCCGCCACGGCGGCGAGGCCGGCGATGCCCGGGTCGAGATCCTGGTGCGCGAGCATCCCGTGTTCCGGCGCGACGGGCTTGATGTCGTGGCCGAGATCCCCGTCTCTCTGCGCGAGGCCGTCCTGGGCGCCAAGATCACCGTGCCGACCATCGACGGACGGGTTGCCGTGACCGTCCCCGAGGGCACCAACAGCGGCACCACCCTGCGCTTGCGCGGCAAGGGACTGGTCCGCCCCGACGGCACGCGCGCCGATCAGCGCGTGCACCTGCGCGTCGTGCTGGAGGATGCCCACGACGAGGCGCTGAGGGCCTTCGCGCGCAAATGGCATCCCAAGGGTGACGGCCGCGACGTGCGCGCCGGCGTGATGGACGACCCCAAGGAGGAAGCCTGACCCGCCGGCCCCGTCGGCGCGGCAATCGGACGGGCCGAGGGCTCAGGTCGGGCCGCAGACGTTTGGCGGCGCTTCGGTGTCCTGGTCCGGCGGTTCGGCGCGCAGGCTGCGGGCATTGTCGCGCACGCGCGCCATCAGGTCCCGCAGGGTGGCGCGCTCGCGCTCGTCCAGTCCCGCCAGCAGGCGGCGTTCCACCTCGCGCACGGACGGCACCAGGTCGCGCAGCACCTTGCGCCCCCGTGGTGTCAGGCGCAGCAGCGCGCGCCGGCGATCGGTCGGATCCACATGGCGGTCCAGCAGGCCGGCGCGTTTCAGGCCGGCGACGGCCCGCGAGACGTTGACCTTGTCCATGCTGGAGCGGGCCACAATTTCCTTGGCCGAAAGGGGCTCGTACTCGTTCAGCACCGCCATGGCGCGCCACTCGGCGGGGCTCAGGCCGTGGGCCGGCTCATAGGCCGCGCGCACCGACAGGCTGACGTCGCGGTAGAACAGGCGCACCATATAGGGAAAGAAGTCCGCCAGGGTGAAGGCCCCGGGGCCGGCTGGGGGGCCGGCTGGGGGGCCGACCGCTGCAATGGACGCGGGCCGGGGGTCGGTCGTCCCGGACGGCGGGAGTGTCCGGCGCGGGCTGTCTGGGTCGGTCATGGGCGCCTCGTCGGCGGGCAGGGCTGGCGGCTGTGGCGGCAGGCACCGCCGTCGCCATTATGATTTCATGTGCAACCACCCGCAAGAACTCTCCCGGTCCCGTTGGCCTGCTCGCCGTTTCCCGCCTAAACCGATTCCGCTGTTGCCTTGATTTCAAATGTAACCAATAATGCCGAAGGCGCGGGGACCAGGGGCAGTCCCGGCCCCCGCGTCCGCGCCCCCTCCACGGCACGGGAGCCGGCCATGCCGATCGAACGCATCCACCACGTCGCCTATCGATGCAGGGACGCCAGAGAGACTGTGGAGTGGTACGGCAAGTACCTGAACATGGGCTTTGTGCTGGCCATCGCGGAAAACCAGGTGCCCTCGACCAAGGCACCGGACCCCTACATGCATGTCTTTCTTGACGCCGGGAACGGCAATGTCCTGGCCTTTTTCGAACTGCCCAACGCGCCCGAGATGGGCCGCGACCCGAACACGCCGGAGTGGGTGCAGCATTTCGCGATGAAGCTGGGCAGTCTGGACGAGATGATGGCCATCAAGACCCGCCTGGAGGCTGACGGAATCGAGGTCGTCGGCCCCACCGATCACGGCATTTTCGATTCGATCTATTTCTTCGATCCCAACGGGCACCGCCTTGAACTGGCAGTGGACAAGGCAACACCCGAGATGACC
>CAYFTQ010000211.1:0-5110 GCA_964346035.1 uncultured Roseospira sp.
GACCAACCGGGACACCGCGCGTACGGGACTGATGAGGGGCGAGGGCAGGCGGGATCCGGGGTTCGGACCGGGATCCGCGACGGGCGGGGGGCGCCGGCCCGCGTTCGGCGCGATCACCAGCACCGCCCAGGACCGCGCCCACAGGCACGGCACGGCGGCGGGTGACCGCGGCGCCCAAAGGTTTCATGGCCCGGCCTGGCAAGGCCGGGTCCGATCGTCTTGCCCTACTTGCGCAGGCCAAGACGGCCTATCAGCGTTTCATAGCGGCTGCGTTCGCAGCGCTTGACATAATCCAGAAGCTGGCGGCGCTGGCCCACCATCATCAGCAGACCGCGCCGGGAGTGGGTATCCTTCTTGTGCACCTTCAGGTGCTCGGTCAGATTGCTGATGCGTTCGGTCAGAATCGCGACCTGCACTTCGGGCGAGCCGGTGTCGCCCTCGACACGGGCGAACTCCTTGACCACTTCCTGCTTGCGTTCGGGCGTAATCGACATCGGAAACTCTGGCTCCTTGTGAAACGGATGTCATCCGGTCGGCCTGACTGTCCGGGGCCGGTGGACACGGACGATGCACGAAAACAACGAAAAGAACGCGCCAAGACGGCCCCGCATCCGGAGACCGCCGCCGGCCCGTTCATAGGTTCAAAACGCGGACCGGGCGGATTTCGCCGCCCTTGATCCGAGCCATGGCCACCAGACGCGCGCCCGACATGGCCTTGTGGACCATATCGGGATCGGCCACTGACTGGCCTGGCCCCGCCTGATCGCGAACGCCGGTTCGGGTCAGAACCGGCGCTGCCGCCACGGGCTGTCCCTGGGACAGGCGCCGTGCCTCCGTTTCCGTCAGGGCCAGTGCCGGGATGTCGTCCAGCGCGGTCTCGACGGAAAGCAGGGCCTCGCAGAGAGCGGGACTATGCCCGAGTGTTTCCAGTTTATCCAGGGAAATCGCGTGCGATTCGTCGAAGGGTCCGCAGCGCAGTCGCCGCAGGGCAACCATATACGCGACGGTGCCAAGGTGCGCGGCCAGGTCGCGCGCCAGGGACCGCATGTAGGTGCCCTTGCCGGCCGCGACCAACAGCTCCAGGAAATCGGGATCGGCCCGCGCGTCGGCCTCGGTGGTCAGACACTCGATAGAGTCGATGCGTACCGTGCGGGGCCGCAGGTCCACGTCCTGGTCGGCGCGGGCCAGGTCATATGCGCGGCGGCCATTCACCTTGACGGCGGAATAGCGCGGCGGGACCTGTTCCACGGCGCCCGTGAAGGCGGGCAGGGCGGCCTTGACGTCCGCCAGACTGGGGCGCGCCGCGCTGGTCGCCACCACCGCGCCCTCGGCGTCGTCGGTGTCGCGGGCCTCGCCCCAGCGCAGGCCCAGACGATAGACCTTGCGGCCGTCCATGACATGGCTGACGGTCTTGGTTGCCTCCCCCAGGGCGATCGGCAGGATGCCGCCTGCCAGGGGGTCCAGGGTGCCGCCATGGCCGGCCTTGGCCGCGCCGGTGACGCGCCGGACCATGGAGACGACGCGGGTCGAGGTCACGCCCAACGGCTTGTCGATGATCAGCCAGCCGTGAATGGGCAGGCCCTTGCGCCTACGCGCCATGGTCCGGGCCGTTCTTGTCGCTGCCGGTGTCGCCGCCGGTGTCGCCGTCGCCATTGTCGCGCAGGTCTCGCGCGACCTCCGGGCTGTGAAGCAGGGCTTCGATGCGGTCGGCGACATCAAAGCTGGTGTCTGCGGTGAAGTTCAGATCCGGCACGAAGCGAAGACGCACCCGATCGGCCACGCGCTGGCGCAGATACGGCCTGACCCGGCGAAGCCCGGCCAGAACGTCGGCTTCGGCCTGTTCGCCGCCACCCAGCGGCACAACGAACACGGTGGCGTTGCGCAGGTCGGGGCTGACGCTGACTGCGGTGATGGTGACCGCGTGGCTCGCCAGGGCGGGGTCGCGTATGTTGCCTTCCTCCAGCGTCCAGGCCAGGGCATGACGCAGTTCCTCGCCAACGCGAAGCTGGCGCTGATTCTGGGGCTGGCCTTGCCCGTGCGGGCGGGCGCGGGCTGTTTCACGCCTCATCGACTGGGGCCTCCCTGGCGGAATGCGTTGCGTGGCGACGGGCATCGCGCCAGCGACACCACATCTTCGTCATAGTTCGGCGCTAGCCTTTCGAAGGGAAATGGTCAAGCATGATCGGTGGTCATGACATGTCCTTGGCCGGGCGCTGGCGTCAGGGCGGAAAAAAAATCCAACGATCACAGGGAGACGGCGGGATGGCACTCATCGGAATTGGGCGTGCCCTGGCCGGGGCCGTCATCGGCCTGAGCGCACTGGGCGGGACCCTTGGTTTCACGATCCACCCTGGACAGGCCAATGACCTGCCGGCTTCGGCGTCTCCCCTGGTCAGCCAGCTTCATGAGTCCGAGCGCATACGCGGCCTGTCGCGCGATGCCCGAGCCTTCGCGTCCGCCCTGACCGATCGCGATACGATGGCGGCGGAATGGCAGGTCCGTAACGAGGCCCTGGACCGGTATCGCGAGGCCAACGGCAGCGACCGCCGCGAGGACGCCATCGCGGCGCTGGAGGACTATTTCGACGCCGGCGGCGGGGACGACTCCGACCGCTGGATGGACCTTGCCCGTCTGCATCTGAACAAGGACGCTCGATCCCGGCCCGGTGTGCTGGCGGCCTGGATGTCCTATTCCGTGGCCGATCGCGACGATGCCAGGGCACATGCGCTGCGCCTGCTGGGTGACGTGGCGCAGGGCATTCCAGAGCCTGACCTGGCGACCATGTTCTTTCAGGCTGCGGTCGCCCATGGCGATGCCAAGTCGCTCGAACTCCTGAAATCCCTGGTCGGGGACAGCAAAGCCGTCCTGGCCAGCGTGACGGGCCGCATCGAGAGCGACGTGCCCGAGGTCTGCCTGACCTTCACCGCGCCGGTCATCGGGGACGGATCGGTCCGCTACGGGGACTATGTCGCACTGGACCCGGCGGAGGATGTCGTGGCCCGGCCGGATGTCGATTCGCTTTGCCTGTCCGGGTTCAGCCACGGCACCAAGGTCACGATCACGGTGCGCGCCGGCCTGCCCCTGGCCGATGGCGCGGCGCTGGCCCGCAATCGCGCCTGGACCCTGGCCGTTCCGGACCGCGCGGCGCGCGTGGCCTTCGTGGGCGACTCTCATGTCCTGCCGGCGCGCGGCGGCCAGGGGCTGCCGCTGGAGACCGTCAACGTCGAACGCCTGGCCATCGAGATCTTCAGGTTGCCGGCGCGTGGATTGGCGTCCGCTCTGCGCCACGGCGATGCCTTCGGGGAACTGGCCGGCTGGGGCGTCAGTGAACTGCGCGAGGACACCGGAGAACGGGTCTGGGCGGGCGAGATGGATACCCCCTACGAGCCCAACCGGCAACACCGCGCGGCAGTGCCGTTCGCCGAAGCGGTCCCCGATCCCGAACCCGGGTTGTATGCCGTGACCGCCACCATCGCCGCCGAGCGTGCCCCGTCGTGGCGTGATCGGCCGACGCAATGGGTTCTGGTGACCGATATCGGCATCCAGACCTATCACGGCGCGCGTGAGCTTGTGGTGGCGGCGCGCTCGCTGGAGACCGCGCGCCCGCTGCCCGGGGCCGAGGTGGCCCTGATCGCCCGCAACAACGAAGTTCTGGGCACCGCGAAGACGGACGATCAGGGGCTTGCCCGTCTGTCCGCCGGGTTGCTGGCCGGGCAGGGCGGAGCGCGGCCCAGCCATGTCACGGTAAGCGGCCCCGGTGGCAAGGACCACGCTTTCCTGCGGCTGGGTCGGCCGGCCCTGGACCTGTCCGACCGGGGCATCGGGGGTCGAGACGCGCCGGGGCCGCTGGATGCCTTCCTGTACCTGGAACGCGGTATCTATCGGCCCGGCGAGACGGTCGAGCTCATGGCCCTGCTGCGCGACGACCGCGCCGACGCCGTCACCGGCCTGCCGCTGACCCTGAAGGTTGTGCGCCCGGACGGTGTGGAGGTGGACCGCCAGGTGGTGACGCCTGACGCGGGCGGCGGCGCCCACGCCCGCATTCCGACTGCGGACGCCGACCGGGTTGGCGCCTGGACCATCACCGCCCACGCCGAGCCCGACGGCCCTGCCATCGGGCGCGTCGGCTTCCAGCTCGAGGATTTCGCGCCGGCGCGCATGGAGGTTCTGCTGGACGCGCCGGAAGACGCCATCCTGCGGCCAGGGGGCTCGGTACCGGTGGGAGTTGAGGCGCGTTACCTCTATGGCGCGCCAGCCGGCGGCCTGGCGGCCGAAGCGGAGATGATCATCAGCCATGACCCGGCCCCCTTCGGCGAGGCCCTTGACGATTACACCTTCGGCCTGACCACGGAGAGTGTCCAGCCGCGCCGCGCCGGGCTTGAGATCGGCGACACCGACGCCCAGGGCCGTGCCGCGCTGACCGCCGGCCTGGACGAGGCTCCGGACACCTCGCTGCCGCTGTCCGCCCTGGTCCGGGTCACGGTGCTGGAACCCGGCGGCCGGCCGACCAACCGCGCCGTCAAACTGCCGGTGCGTCAGACCGAGACCCTGGTCGGCCTTGATGCCCGCTTCGAGGGCGGCGTGGTGAAGGAGGGCGCGCGCGCTGACTATCGCGTCCTGGCCGTGGATGCGCGGGGGACGCCGCTGCCCGATCGCGCCCTGCGGCTGTTTCATTTCGCCGAGGACTGGGACTATCAGTGGTATCAAAGCGGGGACGGCTGGCGCTACCGGGCAGTTGTGCGCGACCGCCGCATGGATGCGCGCGACATCGTGACCGGACCGGACGGTACCGTCTCGGTTTCACTGCCGGTGCCGGATTGGGGCCGCTACCGTATCGAGGTCGCCGACATGGCCTCCGGCGCGGTATCCAGCCAGCGCTTCCGGGCCGGCTGGCGCGTGCCCGGACCGACCGCGCAGGATTCCCCGGACACCTTGCGCATGACCGGCGAGCGCGAGGCCTATCGGATCGGCGAAATGGCCAGGGTCGCGCTCGACCCACCGTTCGCCGGCGAGGCCCTGGTGACGGTGCTGGGTCAGGACGTGCTGGACAGCCGGACCGTCTCCGTGCCTGCCGATGGTCTCGTCATCGAGGTTCCGGTCACCGAGGCCT
>CAYFTQ010000212.1:0-5109 GCA_964346035.1 uncultured Roseospira sp.
GGGCCAGCCGCCAGGCCTGCGGCAAAACGATGCGAAAAAAGATGGGCAGCCGGCCCATGCCCAGGGCCTGTGCGGCCTCGGCCTGGCCCGGCGGGACGGACTGAAAGGCGCCCCGGAAGACCTCTGACGCATAGCCGCCGAAGGTCAACGCCAACGCTACGGAGCCGGCAATGAAGGGGCTCAGCTCGATATAGCCGGTATGGCCGAAGGGCCTGAGCGCCGCCTGTAGCGCGATGGACGCGCCGAAATAGATCAGCAGAACGACCAGCAGTTCGGGAATGCCCCGGATGATGGTGGTATAGCCGCGCGCCAGCCAACGCACCGGCGCCAGCGGCGCCGACATCGCGGCCGCGCCCAGCAGACCCAGCGCCAGCCCGATGCCCAGCGCCGTCAGCGCCAGGCGTACGGTCATCCACAGTCCCAGGGCGAGCTGGCCGCCGAAGCCATGCAGGTCGGGCACGAATCAGGGTCCTTCGGGCGGAAACTGGGCTGTCATTGCGAGCCCTCCTCGTCAGCCGAGGGCGAAGCAATCCAGGGCGGAATAAACGCCGCTATTCGCTCTGGATTGCTTCGTCGCTTTCGCGCCTTGCGATGACGCAACGCGGCCCCGTCCGATCAGTAGATGTCGAACGGGAAGTACTTGGCGTTGATCTCGGCGTAAGTACCGTTCTCGACGATGGCGTCGATGGCGGCGTTGAACTCGGCCACCAGGTCCTCGTTGCCCTTGCGCAGGGCGATGCCGATCATGTCGTTCTCGAACACCGGCTCGCCCTTGAATTCAAAGCCGTCGCCGGCCTCGGACTGGAGCCATTCATAGTTCACCAGCATGTCGGCCAGGATCGCGTCAGTGCGGCCGGCGGCCAGATCGAGATAGGCGTTTTCCTGGGTGTCGTACAGCTTCAACTCGGCCTCGGGCATGTTTTCCTCGACCCACTGGGCGGAGATGGTGGCGCGCTGCGCGCCCACGCTCATGTCGGCCATGCCCTCGGGCGAGACATCCAGGTCCGCGTCCGTCGGTGCGATGAACTGAAGCTTGTTGGTCCAATACTTGTTGGTAAAATCGACGGCCTTCTTGCGCTCCTCGGTAATCGACATGGAGGCGACAATGGCGTCGTACTTGTTGGCCAGCAGGCCGGGAATGATGCCGTCCCAGTCCTGAACGACGAAGATGCAGGTGCGCTCCATCTCGGCGCACAGGGCATTGGTGATGTCGATGTCGAAACCGTGCAGGTTGCCGTTCTCGTTGACCATGTTGAACGGGGGGTAGGCGCCCTCCGTGCCGATGCGCAACGTGTCCTGCGCCCAGGCGGCGCCAGCGGACACGGCGGTGGCGGCGGCAACAGCCAGGGCAATGGCGGTGGAACGCGGTCCGGTCATGGGATGTCCTCTCCTGTTACGGGGGTTCGTTGTGGTGTGGAATGACCTGTCCCGGCGGCGGCCGCGCGGGCGGCCGGATGCTCAGTGCAGGTGGCGGGACAGGAACTTGCGCAGCCGCTCCGAGCTGGGATTGCTGAACAGGGCGGCGGGGGCGCCGTCTTCCTCCACCCGGCCCTCGTCCAGGAACAGCGCGCGGGTGGACACGTCGCGGGCAAAGCCGATCTCGTGCGTGACGATCAGCATGGTGCGGCCCTCGTCGGCCAGGGCCTCGATGACGGCCAGCACCTCGCCGACCAGTTCCGGGTCAAGGGCCGAGGTGGGCTCGTCGAACAGGATGACCTCCGGGTCCATGGCCAGGGTGCGCGCGATGGCGGCGCGCTGCTGCTGGCCACCCGAGAGGTGGGCGGGAAAGTAGTCGCGCCGCTCTGCCAGGCCGACCTTTTCCAGCAGGGCCTCCGCCTTCTCGATGGCCGCGCGCCGGGGCATGCGGCGGACACGGCGCGGCGCCTCGATCAGGTTGTCGAGGACCGTCATGTGAGGCCAGAGATTGAATTGCTGAAAGACCATGCCGACGCGCGCGCGCAGGCGGGTCAACTGGCCGTGATTGGTCGGGCGCAGCGCTCCGGATCGGTCGCGTCGGGTGCGGATTTCCTCGCCGTGCAGGCGGATTCGTCCGGCGGTGGGGGTCTCCAGGAAATTCAGGCAGCGCAGGAAGGTGCTCTTGCCGGATCCGCTGGAGCCCAGTATCGCCACCACGTCGCCGGTGCGGGCCTGCAACGAGATGCCGCGCAGCACCTCGACCGATCCGAACCGCTTGTGCATGTCGTCCACGGCCAGCACGACCGGCCCGGCGCGGCTGTCGGCGGAAAGGTCGGCGCCGGGGCCGGCTGACGGGGGCGGGAAAGCAGCGGTCTCGTCGGGGTCCAAGGGGCGGGCTCCCGGGCCTGTGGCGGATGGCGGGCGGGCCGACGCTGGCGCGACCGCGCCGCTCCGACCCTGACCGACTCATAGCCTTGAGTCCGCCGTCAAGGCAACAACTCAGGCTGCTTCCGTGGGCACATGGACGCCGGGCGCGGGGCGCCTGCCTATTCCTTGATCGCCGCGCCGGTGAACCCCTTCAGCGCGCTGGCCATGCCCTGGAACGGTTTCATGTCGGGGTCCAGGCCGTGGCGCGCCGCCAGATACGCCGGGTCGTTGTAGGCCAGCCAGACCTGGCCGTCGGCGTCCTCCCAGGCCAGCGCCTTGATGGGAACGTCGATGCCCAGGGCCGGGTTGGCGCTCATCAAGGGCGCGCCGATCTTCGGGCTGCCGAACACCAGCAGGTGAACGTCCGGCATCTCCAGGTCCATTGCGGCGGCGTTGGCCTGGTGGTCGATGTCGGCGAAGACGGTGATGCCCTTGGCCTCCACGGCGGCCTTCAGGCGGGCGATGGTCTCGTCCACGGAATGCGGGCTTGGCAGGCGAACCAGGCCGTCTCCGGCGGCGTCGGCCGGGGACGGGGCGGCGGTCAGGCTGGCGGCCATGGCGCCGGCCAGCAGCGCGGCGAGCAGCGGACGGGTGCGGGCAACAGGGGTGCGAAGCGGCATCGGGTGTCTCCGTGTCATCGAGGCATGGGTGCAGCAGGGCCGCCTGTGCGCTGCTTTGGCGCCGTGGGCGGCTGGTTTCACACGTGGGGATCGCGGCCGGTGCTGTCCAGCGCGCCGGCTGCGGTATCGTGCGCCCCGCCCGCTCTGGTGTTCCGGCCCGAGGCATGGTATCCGCACCGCCTCTTGCGTGAATTTCTTGCACGGGCGGAATATTGTGACGGCATCGGGCGGGGTATCGGATCGGGACGGCGCCTTTCAAGGCGCCAGACTGAGCCATCTGGAACGGCTGGAAGCCGAGAGCATCCACATCATTCGCGAGGTGGCGGCGAGCTTCCGCAAGCCGGTGATGCTGTATTCCATCGGCAAGGATTCGTCGGTGATGCTGCATCTGGCGCGCAAGGCGTTCGCGCCGGGGCCGCTGCCGTTTCCCCTGATGCACATCGACACGACCTGGAAGTTCCGCGAGATGATCACGTTTCGCGATGCCACCGCGCGCGACCTGGGACTCGACCTGATCGTCCATATCAACGAGGACGGCGTGCGCGATGGCGTCGGCCCCATCAGCCATGGCTCGGGTGTCCACACCGATGTGATGAAGACGCAGGCGCTCAAGCAGGCCCTGACGGCGCACGGCTTCGATGCCGCCTTTGGCGGTGCGCGCCGCGACGAAGAGGCCAGCCGCGCCAAGGAGCGCGTGTTCTCCTTCCGCACCGCGACGCACCAGTGGGATCCGCGCAACCAGCGCCCGGAACTCTGGTCGCTGTTCAACAGCCGCATCAACGCCGGCGAGAGCATCCGCGCCTTTCCGCTCTCCAACTGGACCGAGCTGGATGTCTGGCAATACGTCCTGAAAGAGACCATCCCCGTGGTGCCGCTGTACTTCGCCAAGCCCCGGCCGGTGGTCGAATGGAACGGCATGTGGGTGATGGTCGATGACGACCGCCTGCCGGTGCCCGAGGGCACGGAACCCGCGATGAAAAGCGTGCGATTCAGGACCCTGGGTTGCTATCCCTTGACCGGCGCGGTCGAAAGCTCGGCCGCCACGGTCGCCGAGGTGGTCGCGGAGATGCTGACCTCGCGAACCTCGGAGCGCGCCGGTCGGGCCATCGACCACGATCAGGCCGGCTCCATGGAACTCAAGAAGCGCGACGGGTACTTCTGATGGCGGTTGAGCAGACAACACGTTTCGATGCCGCCGCCACCGAGGCGGTTCTGAGCGGCCGCGCCGGCGAGCGTGACCTGTTGCGCTTCCTGACCTGCGGCAGCGTGGACGACGGCAAGAGCACCCTGATCGGGCGCATCCTGTACGACTCGCGGCTGATCTTCGAGGATCAGATGAAGGCCCTGGAGCGCGACAGCAAGGCGCGCGGCAACGCCGGCGGGGCGCTGGACCTGTCGCTGCTGGTCGATGGCCTGCAAGCCGAGCGCGAACAGGGCATCACCATCGACGTGGCCTGGCGCTTCTTCACCACCGACAGGCGCAAGTTCATCGTCGCCGACACGCCGGGCCACGAACAGTACACCCGCAACATGGCCACCGGCGCATCCAACGCGGAACTGGCCGTGCTGCTGGTGGACGCGCGCAAGGGCGTGCTGGTGCAGACCCGGCGCCACGCCACCATCGCGCGGCTGATGGGGCTGCGCCATGTGGTGGTGGCCATCAACAAGATGGATCTGGTCGGCTATGACCCGGACACGTTCAAGGCCATCGAGGCCGACATCCGGGATTTCGCCCGCGCCATCGACCTGCCGGAGCCGGTCTGTATTCCGGTTTCGGCCCTGATGGGTGACAACGTCGTCAACCGGGGCGACGGCATGCCGTGGTACGACGGCCCGGCGCTGCTGCCGTTCCTGGAAGAGGTCGACGTGGTCCAGGACAGCGTGGCCGCGCCGATGCGCTTCCCGGTGCAGTGGGTCAACCGGCCCAACCTGGACTTCCGCGGCTATTGCGGCACCGTGGCGTCGGGCATCGTGCGCCCTGGCGATGCGGTCACGGTGGAGCCGTCGGGGCGGGCCACAACCATCGCCCGCGTGGTGGACTTCCACGGCGACCGCGATGACGCGATTGCCGGGGAATCGGTCACGCTCACGCTGGCCGACGAGGTGGACGTGGCGCGCGGCGACGTCATCTGCCCCCGCAACGACC
>CAYFTQ010000213.1:0-5105 GCA_964346035.1 uncultured Roseospira sp.
GAAGTCGTCCCCGAGCCCTCGACCTTTGCGCTGCTCGCCGGCTTTGCCGGCCTCGCCAGCGGCGGCACCTGCGCGGACAGCACGCTCAGCAGCCAGGCCGCCGTGGCCGCCAGGGCCAGGCCCAGCACCGCCTTCAGCGCGATCATCCAGCGCCCCGGACGCGGCAGCCGGGTGGCCAGGCTCGGGCGGGCCGCCACCAGTAGATAGGGCAGGGCCATGCCGATCCCCAGCGCCAGGAAGATGAGCGCTATCTCGCCGGCCCCCCGGGCCAGCGCGAATCCGACCGCCGTTCCCAGGAACGGGGCCGAGCAGGGCGTCGCCAGCAGGGTGGCGAAGGCCCCGGTGGCGAACGCGCCCCAGGCCGAGTCGTGGTTGCCGGCGCTCGCGTTCGCGCTCGCATTCGCATTTGCGCACCCCCCCACGCCGCTCAGGCGTTCCGGAAGGCGCACTTCGAACAGCCCCCACAAGTTTGCGGCGAACAACGACAGGATAACTATCATGGGCACCAGAAACAGCGGTTGCTGGAACTGGATGCCCCAGCCCACCGCCAGGCCGGCCGTCTTGATCGCGATGGCTGCCACGCCCAGGGCAAGGAAAGACGCCACGATGCCGGCCGCGCTCATCAGGAAGCTGACGCGGGCGCGTCGCGGCGGCCCGCCACCGTGGCTGACCAGACCCAGCAGCTTGATGGACAGCACCGGCAGCACGCAGGGCATCAGGTTCAGGATCAGCCCCCCGGCCAGCGCCAGGGCGACCATGCCCAGAAGGGTGGCGGGCGAGGCCATCGGCGTTGCCCTCTGCGGCGCGCCGTCGGTCATCGGCGGGGGTGCCGCCGCCAACAACGGATGCGGAGCGGCGCCCGCCGGGTCCGGGACCGCGCGGACCTCCATGGCGCGCGCGCCGTCGGCCACGGTCAGCGTCAGCGGCACCCCGGTCAAGGACTCCACCCCGCCGGCCTCAACCCACAGCACCGTCAGGCCGGTGTCCGGGTCCGATGCCACGCGCGGCGGTCCGAACCAGCTTCCCACGGGACCCTCGACGAACAGATCAGGCTTGGTCAGGGGCGGGTCGGCGCGCACGCCCACCCGCAGCGTGGTCGGGCCTTCGGCGGCCACCGCAACATGATCGAGGGTCATGCCGTGCGCCGTGCCGTCCCCCGGAACTGCCGCCTCGGCCTGATTGATGGCGTGCGCCTGCGTGCTGGGGCCGCCGGGGCCGGCCGGCAGGTCCAGTGTCAGGGCCACGGTGCGGGGAATGCAGACATCGGCGCAGGTCAGATAGTCCACGCTGGCGTGCGTGCGCAGGCTTTGCCCCGGGTCCTCGACGCGGGCCGTGATGGGGTAGACCACGCCCTGGCGGTAGCCAAGGGTCTCGATCCCGAGCACCGAGAAGCGTTCCGGTGCCGGCCAGCCCATTTCGGTCCCGGTCAGGTTCTCGCTGCCGTTCCAGTCGATGGAGGGCGGGTAGCCGGCATCTCCCGGCGAGCGCCAGTAGACCTTCCAGCCCTCGGCCAGATCGAATTGAAGGCCCAGGCGCTGCTTTGTCTCGCCGTTTATCGCCGTGCGTGCGGCGACCAGGCGCACGCGGCCCTCGGGCGTCTCGGCCCAGGCTCCGGTGCCGGGGGGGCTCCACTCCGGCAGTTGGGCGCCGGCAGGCGCCCCGGCGCCGGCGAGCGCCACCACGACAAGTCCCCAGAACGCAAGCACGCGGAACAGCCATCCCGCCGCCGCCATAGCCATCATGCCCGTCCCCGTCTTGAGCTTTCGCGCACGATCCCACATATCGGGCATGTCCCCCGCCGTGGCAAGGGGCGAGGTTGGTCCGTGCCCCCTTGGCAGGCGGGGGCGGACATGATGGAATCGGCGTCGTGCTCCGGGGCGGGATCAGGTTTTTTCAGCAGGAGGCCGCACGGCCATGGTGCAGAGGTTCGCGGGCCAGGACTGGCAGGCCGGCTATCTGACCGGCAAGTGCCTGGTGGCCATGCCGGGCATGAGTGACGCGCGCTTTTCGCGCGCCGTCATATATCTGTGCGCCCACACCGAAGAGGGCGCCATGGGTCTGGTGGTCAATCGTGCCATTCCGGATTTCAGCTTCGTCGACCTGCTGGATCAACTCAACATTCCCCCCACGCCCCGGTGCCAGCGCATCCAGGTGCAATTCGGGGGTCCGGTTGAAAGCCAGCGCGGCTTTGTGCTGCATTCCGCCGATTACGTGCACGAGGGCACGCTGGTTGTGGACGATGCCGTGGCCCTGACGGCGACCCTGGAGGTGTTGCGCGATATCGCTACCGGCACCGGGCCGAGTCGTACCCTGATGGCGCTGGGCTATGCCGGCTGGAGCCCGGGGCAGCTTGACGACGAATTGCGCCAGAATGTTTGGCTGACCGTCGATGCCGACCCGGACCTTGTGTTTGCCGCCGACCTGGAAGCCAAGTACGTCCTTGCCCTGTCGCGGCTGGGCATTGATCCCGCGTTGCTGTCCAGCGAGGGCGGTCACGCCTGAACTGCCCCGGGATTGGCGGCGGCAGGATCGTGTTTCCGTGTGCCGTCACCCTGACCTTCCGGCCGATCCAGTGTCGCGAATGCCACGGCCTGCACGGTGGCCATGGGCCGGGGCGTTGTCGTGACCGTCGCCGTCGCGGCCTACGGACGGTTTCGCGCCGTCGCGATCCGCACCGGTTTCGCCGTGATGTGATCAGGGCCGGCTTGCGGGGTGATCCCAAGCGCCTACATGCCAGGGAGAGCGCTCGCCGGGCGGGTCCGGTCGACGGGCCTGCGCGCACAGGCCTTGCGGACTCATCTTCCGAAGCCAAGGATCAGCCTCATGACGGCCCTCAACTGGCGCTTCGACAACAGCTATTCGCGGCTGCCACCGGCCTTTTTTTCGCGGTTGGATCCGACACCGGTGCGGGCTCCCCGCATGGTCGTTTTCAATCATGCCCTTGCCGAGGCGCTCGGCCTGGATCATACGGGCGCCGACGGCGACAGCCTGGCCGCCTTGTTTGCCGGCAACACGCTGCCGGACGGCGCCGCTCCCCTGGCGCAGGCTTACGCCGGGCACCAGTTCGGCGCCTTCACCATGCTGGGGGACGGACGCGCCGTCGTTCTGGGCGAGCATATAACCCCGGACGGCCGGCGTGTGGATGTTCAGTTCAAGGGGTCCGGCCAGACACCCTATTCGCGCATGGGCGACGGTCGAGCCGCCCTGGGTCCGATGTTGCGCGAATACATCATCAGCGAGGCCCTGCATGCCCTTGGCATCCCGACAACGCGCGCGCTTGCGGTTGTTGGCACCGGAGAACCGGTGTTTCGCGAGGACGTGCTGCCGGGCGCCGTGCTGACGCGGGTGGCGTCCAGCCATCTGCGCGTGGGGACCTTCGAGTACGCTGCGGCGCGGCGCGACCCGGAGGGATTGAGGGCGCTGCTTGAGTATGCCATCGCGCGTCATGACCCGGACCTGTGCGAGGCCGAACTGCCCGCGCTCGGGTTGCTGGGACGGGTCGCCGAGCGTCAGGCCGATCTGATCGTGGACTGGATGCGGGTCGGCTTCATCCACGGCGTGATGAACACCGATAACATGACGATCTCGGGGGAGACCATCGACTACGGGCCGTGCGCCTTCATGGATGCCTACGATCCGGCGACGGCGTTCAGTTCGATCGACCATCGCGGCCGTTATGCCTTCGGTAATCAACCGCCGATCGCGCAATGGAACCTGGCGCGATTGGCCGAGGCGCTGTTGCCTCTGATCGACGCGGACACGGAACGCGCCATTGCCCGGGCCGAGGAGGTCATCCTGGCCTTCCCGGATCTGTACGGCCGGCGCTGGCGCGCCATGATGCGCCGCAAGCTGGGCCTGATCGAATCGCTACAGGGGGACGATGCCCTCATCGACGACCTGCTGGCATGGATGCACCAGGCCGGGGCCGACTACACCAACACCTTCCGGTCCCTGACCGACGGCGTGTCCGGTGAGGCAGTCGAGGCAGGCGGGGCAGGCGGGGGGCAACTCGGTGGGCCGTTCGAGATGGCGGGGGGCCAGAACTGGCTGGACCGCTGGCGCGCTCGCCTGGCGCTGGAACCCCGATCCGGGGCGGGCGCGCGGGCCGTGATGGAGGCCGCGAATCCGGTCGTCATTCCGCGCAACCACAAGGTCGAGGCCGCTTTGGCCGCCGCGACGTTGGACGGCGGGCAGGCGGCGGACCTGGAGCCCCTGCACGCTCTGCTCAGGGTGCTGGCGCGGCCCTACGAGGCGGGCGACGGGCTGGCGGACTACGCCGCCCCCGACCCTGCCGGCCCGGGCCGGTATCGGACGTTCTGCGGGACGTGAGGGCGCAGGCTTGATGCAGGCGGGGGCAGGCCGTCTGTGCGAGTAATTCGCAATGGCGATTGGAGCGGGCATGCGCTATCCTCCGTGTCCGGACAGGCAGACTGACGAGGAGCGAGGCCCGCCGTGTATATCTGCAACTGCAAGGGCTTGAGCGAAACCCGCGTGCGGGCGGCCATCCGCGCCGGGGCCGTCCATGTTGCCAAGGTGTTTCAACGCTGTGACGAGGCGCCCCAGTGTGCCCGCTGCGTGCCCCGGATCGCCGCGCTGATCCGGGCCGAGCGGGGCGACGGGCCGCCGCTGGCCTGCCCGCTGCCGTGTCAGCCAACGGTTGGTGGCGACTAAGCGGCATCTGGCCCCCGACCATGCCGCGCTGTCTTTTCGCTCACGGCGGTCTTGTTCCGGCTTTCGCGCCGCGCCAGCGTTTGCGACAGTAGGCACGGTTCGGTGCCGAATCGTTTTACCAGGCGGTCATGACCCTGGCGGCCCCGGATCGGCGCGGCCGAGTGGGCCGCCCGTCCGCTCAAAAGGCTTGTCCCCCTGCGTCAGGGGACCCGACGATGTGGGGAGCGCAGTGACCCCTGCCGCCCCACCGCCGGTGCCTGCCGAAGGCAGGGGATAAGCCGCCCGCTCAATTCCTGATGCAGGAGAGGCTCAATGAAGGGTCAGAAATCCGTCGTGGATATCCTTAATGCCGTTCTCACCAATGAACTGACAGCGGTAAATCAGTATTTTCTTCATGCCCGCATGCACAAGAACTGGGGATTACTTCGTCTGGG
>CAYFTQ010000214.1:0-1913 GCA_964346035.1 uncultured Roseospira sp.
ACATCGACGGCGACGGCACCAGCGACCAGGACGTTTCGGGCTTTTCAAACTTTTTTGGTCTGAACGATGTCTATACCCAGGCGCGCAACGACTGGGCCTGGGATTCGGACATCAAGGCCAGCGGATGGCGCACCACCTCGGCCGGCACCCTTCAGTTCGCCGTCCCGGGCAATGTGGATGACGCCAACCTGCGGGTGACCGTGACCACCGGGCAGACCCTTCAGGACATCGCGGACGCCATCAACGAGGACAGCAATCTGAACGCCGTCTTCGAGGCCGAGGTGGTGAGAGAGGGGGAGGGCGTACGCCTGCGCGTCAAGAACATCGACTCCGGGCTGGACATGGCCATCACGCAGACGGGCGGCGCCAACAACCTGATCAACGGCCTTGGCCTGGAGTTGAGCAACGCCGGCCTGTCCAAGGACGTTACCATCAAGGATGAGATCGTCAACAACCCGTCGCTGATTTCGCGCGGCGAGATGATCTTCAACAACGATACCGGGGAATACTCCCTCAGCGCCGGCGACAACAGCACCGCCAATGCCCTGGCCGAGGCCATGCGTGCGACGCGCGCCTTCGAAAGCGCCGGCCAGTTGCCTGCGACGACACGAACCCTTGTCGATCACGCCGCGCTGACGCTGTCGCTGAACTCCACGCAGGCGTCGGCCAACGAAACCCGCTATGACTACAAACTAAGCCTGGTCGATACCCTTTCGTTGAAGACCGCCGAGATCAGCGCGGTGAATATGGACGAGGAACTGGCTCAGCTTATCGTCTTCGAACAGAGCTATGCGGCCGCCGCCAAGGTCATCGCGACCACCTCGGAGATGTTCGACGTGCTCAACAGCATCGTCTAGACTGAAAGATGGTGCGCATGACGACCCGGATAGCGGTCATGACGGGAACCCGGACCCAAGCGAAGCGCGCCCGCAATGGCGGCAAGCAGGAGGCGACGCCATGATGGAAATGGCAGCCCGCGTCGGGACGTTCGCGCAGCGTTCGTCCCTGGTGCAGCAGATGATGACCACGCAGAAGCGTCTTTACGCAACCCAGACGCAGCTTGCGACCGAACAGAAATCGCAGAACTACGCCGGCATCTCGCTGGACAGCTTTCGGCTGGTCTCGATCGAGACCGAACGAACCACCGTGCAGCGGTTCACCCAGGGCAATCAGATCGCCCAGGTGCGCCTGGATACGATGAGTGCCTCTGTGGAGGCCGTCAACAAACGCCTGCACGATCTGCGCAGCGAGATCGACCTGTTGGGCGGGACCGATATTCAGCAGCCGCTGGACAGGGACGACATGAAGGCCCTGGACGACATCCAGGACTTCGCGTTCGGCGCGCTTCAGGACATGACCTTCTATTTGAATGCCCGCGCCGACGGCCGCTATGTGTTCTCGGGTGGGCGCACGAATTTCCAGGCCGTCGATCTGCCCTATTCGAGCCTTTCGCAATTCCAGGCGGATTATGACGGGGTCGACGTCATCTATCCGGACAGCCGCGACACCCATGTGCCGAACATCAAGCTGACCGACGACGAACATGGCGGTCTGACGTTCCCGGCCGCAAACACCATTGAGGCGGCGGGACCGGGCATCTTCGACGACGTCAAGGAAGGCTCTATCATCAAGATGTCCGGCTCGGACCAATACTACACCGTAACTGACCCGCCCGTCGCGGGTCCGCCCAGCCAGTTGCTCGTCAAGCCGGACCCGCAGGGCGCCGGGATCGCGGGCAACGCCACGCTGGAGACGGTCAGCTACTACAACGGCGACGACCTGGAGTTCCAGCACCGCGTCAATGAACGACGGTCGTTGCAACTGGGCCTGAACGCCAAAGACTCGGCGTTCGAAAAGGCCATCCGCGCCATGGGCATGCTGTCCCAGGGCTCGTTGTACAACTTTGTCGACGA
>CAYFTQ010000214.1:2013-5056 GCA_964346035.1 uncultured Roseospira sp.
CCATCCGCGCCATGGGCATGCTGTCCCAGGGCTCGTTGTACAACTTTGTCGACGAGGGAACGTCCGGCGACGTGACGCTGGGGCTTGAGAACCCCGGCACCCACGGGGGCACGCTGTCGGGCAACGCGGGTTCGTTCAGCAACATACCTGTGGGTGCCGAGATCACGGTGGAGGGCGCCACCGACAACGGCGGCAAGACCTTCGTCGTGCAGTCGGTCAGCGCGGACGGCTCCACCATCACGTTCGCCGAGAACCCGGACTACGACACGGTCACGGTCGCGGAAGTGGTGGCCGTGGACGCCGACGCCAGCACGCCCAACACCATCGCCTACATGCCCGACCGCATCGAAAAGGCCATGACCCTGATCAACGATGCCATCGACCATGACCCCAACAATGTGAACGAGAAGCCCAGCGATATTGACGAGGTCAGCCGCCTGATCGGCTTCAACCAGGTCACGCTGGACCGGGCCATCGACGAGGCACGCAACTACGATGCCTTTCTGGAAACCCGTCAGGTGGACATCGAGAAGGTCAACGTGATCGACGCCGCCACCCGATTGCAGGACGACGCCCGCGCGCTGGAGGTCTCGTTCCAGAGCTTCGCACGCATCAGCCAATTGTCGCTGAACAACTTTATCTAAACGGACGCCGCAGGGCGCCGCCGCCACTGTGGCCGCTCAGCCGGCGCCCGGCCACAGGGTCGGCGCAGGCGGGGCGTCGAACAGAAGCTCCTTGTAGACCGCCAGGGTGCTGTCGATCATGGAATCCTTTGAAAACGCGCGCCGCACCCGCGCCATGCCCCGGTGTGCCATGGCGTCGTAGGTGGCGCGGTCAAGATCAAGCGCCAGCGCCAGATGCGCGGCCAGGCTTTCGGCGTCGCCGGGTCGGAACAGCCAGCCGGTCACGCCGTTATCCACGATTTCCCTGGCGCCGCCATGGTCGGGCGCCAGCACGACCCGGCCCAGCGCCTGCCCCTCGGCCGGCACGCGGCCGAAGGCCTCGGGTTCCAGAGAGGCCGACACCACCACGCTGGCCAGCTTGTGCGCCGCCGGCATGTCGTCGCAGTGATCGACAATATGAACCTGGCCACCCAGCCCGTGGCGCTGGATCAGGTGGTCGAGTTGTTCGCGATAGGCCGTCCGGCCCTGATCGCCGCCGACCAGAAGACAGCGCACGTTCGGTCGTCCCAGGCGGGCCATGGCCTCGATCATAAGGCGCTGGCCCTTCCAGGCGCTCAGGCGACCGGGCATCAGCACCACCGGCGCGTCGTCGGGCAGGCGCCAGTCCGTCGCCAGTCTGGCCAGGCGGTGACGGGTCACGGCCTCGGGCGAGAACAGCCGCAGATCGACCCCGCGAGGGATGATGCGAAGACGATCCGGGTCGGTTTGGTAGTGCTGCTGGATGTGCGCGCCGATGAAACGGGATATGGCGATGACGCGGTCGCCCAGGGTCATGACCCGGTTGTAGGGGGTCTTGATGCCGAACGGTCCGCGTCCATAGGTGCCGTGGAAGGTGGTCACCAGCGGTACGCCGGTGGCACGCGCGGCCCACAGCGCGCTCCAGCCCGGAGCCCGGCTGCGGGCATGGATCAGCGCGACGTCGCGCGCCCGCACCAGCGCGGCCAGGCGCCGGGCGTTGCGGCGCAGGGCCAGCGGCCGCTTGGTATCCAGCCCCAGGGTGACGTGTTCGGCCTCGGCGCGGTCCAGGTCGCGTTCCAGACGGCCACCGGCGGAGGCCACCAGCGAGCCCCACCCGGCCTGCGCCAGCCCGGCGGCCACGTCCACGGTGCCGCGTTCCACCCCGCCCATGTCCAGGGCCGGCAACACCTGAAGCACCACCGGCCGACCGGCGTGCGCGCCGCTTTCCCAGGGCGCGGTTTCGCGGGCCCACCTATTGATGCTAGCGTTTGTTGTCACGGATCGGGTCCCGCCCTCGTTTCCAGCCATGGCGGCGTGGCCTTCCGGGTTCATGCGCCGACGACAGGAGCCTTCATCGCCATGACGCCGCAGACGCCGCAGACTCCGACCCCGCCAGGCGCCGCGTCCGCCGACCCGCCGCCGTCCCGGCTGGCTCGTCCGGACGGCGCCACCATCGCCTATCGGGCCACGCCCGGCAAGGGGCCGGGGGTGGTGTTCGCGCATGGCTTCATGTCCGACATGACCGGGGGCAAGGCGCTGCATCTGGAAGCATGGGCGCGCGCGAGCGGGCGCGCCTTCGTGCGCTTCGATCAGCGCGGGCACGGGGCCTCCGACGGCCGCTTCGAGGACGGCACCATCGGCGCCTGGGCAGATGACCTTGTGTGCGTGCTCGACCACTTGACCGAGGGTCCGCAGGTGCTGGTCGGAAGTTCCATGGGCGGCTGGCTCATGCTGCTGGCGGCGCTGGCCCGACCGGAGCGGATAGCCGGCCTGGTCGGCGTCGCGGCGGCGCCCGATTTCACGGAAGACCTGATGTGGTCCGAATTCGACGAGGCGGCCCGCGAGGCGCTGAGAACGCAGGGCGTGGTCCATGCGCCCGGCAATCATGGCGACGGCCCGACCCCGATTACCCGACGCCTGATCGATGACGGGCGCGACCATCTCTTGTTGGGCGGCCCAGTCCCGATCCGCTGTCCCGTGCGGCTGATCCATGGCATGCGTGACGAGTCCGTACCGCCGGATACAGCCCTGCGGCTGCTGGATCGGCTTGCCAGCCAGGATGTTGAATTGACCCTGGTCAAGACGGGCGAACATCGCCTGTCTGCGGCCTCGGATCTGGAACGATTGACCGATGTGCTTGACCGGCTCTTGGTCTCCCTTGGCTGATGGCGGGGTAGACCTTGCCGGATCGCCGGGCGAGGTAGCATTTCACTTGATCGCGCGGCTCCGGGGTGATTCCCTGGGGCTCGGGACGGCAGGGAGCGGACGGTCGGACTGCGGTGCCGCGCGCCCGGACAGGGCGGCCGCGACCGAGAGAACGCCGGCGAGAGCGCGAAGGAGACGACAAGAATGGCTCTGAAAGAGGCACGAACGGCACCCACCGTGACCGACGCCGAGGCGCC
>CAYFTQ010000215.1:0-3225 GCA_964346035.1 uncultured Roseospira sp.
GGTCGGCGACGCCGGAAAAGACGGCCGACAGGGGTTCGAAATGAAGATCGACGTGTTGGGCCAGCAGGCGCGCCAGCGTGGTCTTGCCGCAGCCGGGCGGTCCCCAGAACACGATGGAGCCAATCCGTCCACCGGCCAGCATTCGGCGCAGTGGTCCGCCCTGGCCCAGAAGGTGGTCCTGACCGACCACATGGTCGATGGAGCGGGGCCGCAGCCGGTCCGCCAGCGGACGGGAAGGGTCGTCGGCCGGCGCCTCCGTCGCCGCGAGGGCGGGCCGGGTGGCCCCCGCTGGCGCGGCCCCGGGGCCATGGCCGAACAGGTCGCTCATCGGCCCAGCACCATGCGCGCAACACGTCCGTCGCGCACGATCTCCAGTCGCCAGGGCGGCCCGGTCTGGCCCATCAGGCGGGCCAGCGCACTCACACCGTCAGGCTGGCGGCCGTTGACGCCACGCACCACGTCGCCGGGGCGCAGCCCGAAGCGGTCGGCCAGGCTGTTGTTTGGCACTTCCAGCAGCACAACAGCGCCCTGACCGTGCGGTAGATCCAGTTCCTCCGCCAGCGCCGGGTTGAGATTGGCGACCAGCGCACCGTTCAGGGGGTGGCGGCCGCTCAGACGGGTCGGATTGCGCGGTGGTGTCTCCGGCGCCGCGCGCAGCGCAATCATGACGTCGCGCTCGCGTCCGTCTCGCCAAATCCGAAGAGCCACCTGACCACCAAGCGCACTGGTGCCGATGCGGTATTGCAAGGCGTCCTCGTCGGTGATCTCGTGGCCATCAAAGGCCATCACCACATCGCCCCGACGCAGGCCCGCCGCGGCCGCCGGCCCCTGCGGGTGGACCTCGGAAATCAGGACACCCGTGGGCCGCTGCAACCAAAGAGAGCGCGCGATCTCGGCCGTGACCGTCTGGCCGTCCAGGCCCAGCCAGGGCCGCCGCACCGTGCCCCCGGTCAGCAGGCTGTCCACCACCAGCCGCGCCATGCTGGTCGGCACCGCGAAGCCGATTCCGACGCTGCCGCCGCTCTTGCTGTAGATGGCCGTATTGATGCCCACCAGACGCCCGGCCATGTCCACCAGCGCTCCGCCGGAGTTGCCCGGATTGATGGCGGCGTCGGTCTGGATGAAGGATCGGTAGTCGCTGATCCCCACGTTGGACCGCGCCAGCGCCGAAACAATACCCATCGTCACGGTCTGACCGACCCCGAACGGGTTGCCGATGGCCAGCACCAGGTCGCCCACCTCCAGGGCATCCGAATCGCCCAGCGGCAGGGCCGGCAGCCGCCCGCCGCCGGTATCGATGGTCAGAACCGCCAGGTCGGAGCGCTCGTCCGTGCCCAGAAGGGTGGCATCGAACTCGCGCCGGTCATGCAGGACCACCTTGATCTCGTCGGCGCCCTCGATGACATGGCGGTTGGTGAGTATGACACCCTCGGCCCGCACGATGACTCCGGAGCCGAGCGAGTTCTCCACCCGCTCGCGCTGGCGCATCATGGGATGCGGCGCGCCGAAAAAGTGCCGGAACACAGGGTCGTCGAACACCCTGGGCATGGCACGGTCCTGGACCACGCGACGGCTGTAGATGTTGACCACCGCCGGCGTGACCTGCTTGACCACGGGCGCGAACGACAGTGCAATCCGGGCCCGCGAATCGGGCACGTCCTGGGCATGGGCCGCCGGAGCCGCCAGCAGGGACGCCGCCACGGCAACCACCAGGGCGATATTGATAGCACATTCTGCGATTCTAAGAAGTTGGCTTGGCGACGCTGACATGGCAAATCCGGTACGTCGAGTAGGGTTTTCGGCTTGGATCGGGTTATGGCTTGCGAAACCGAGGGCCGTGACAGATCTAGGTGGAACCGACAGGCGGGGCAATCATGGCCTGCGGGCCAACGCGCAATGACCCTGCGACAATGACACAGGAACGAGGGGAGAGTGTGCCATGACCCGAACGGACCCCAACACCCGCCGACGCCTTGTCGGCCTCTGCGTCGCGGCGGTGACGGGCCTTGCCGCCCTGACCACGCCACAGCCCGGGCGCGCAGCCGATCCCATCCGTGTGGGCGAGATCAACAGCTATACGCGCCTGCCGGCCTTTACCGAGCCGTACCGCCTGGGGTGGAAACTGGCGCTGGAACAGATCAACGCGGCGGGCGGCATTGACGGCCGCCCGCTTGAGGTCATCGACCGCGACGACGCCGGCAACCCCGGCGATGCCGTGACCGCCGCCAACGAGCTGGTCACGCGCGAAGGCGTGGATCTGCTGATGGGCACGTTCTTCTCTCACGTGGGACTGGCGGTCTCCGACTTCGCCCACCAGCGCGACGTCTTCTTCATGGCCGCCGAGCCTCTGTCGGACGCCCTGGTGTGGTCGAAGGGCACCGAGCAGACCTTCCGCCTGCGCCCCAGCACCTCCATGCAGGCGCGCATGCTGGCCGAGGAAGCCGCCACGCTGGGCGCAACCCGCTGGGCCGCCGTGGCTCCCAACTACGAATACGGCAAATCGGCCGTTGAGGCGTTCCAGGCCGCCCTGGAAGAGCTTCAGCCGGGCGTCGAGTGGGTCGAGACGCAATGGCCGCCGCTGGGCAAGATCGACGCCGGGGCAACCGCGCAGGCGCTGGCTCGCTCGAACCCGGACGCCATCTTCAATGTCACGTTCGGCCCCGACCTGACCAAGTTCGTGCGCGAGGGCAACACACGCGGTCTGTTCAAGGACACCGCCGTCGTCAGCCTGCTGACCGGCGAGCCCGAATACCTGATGCCGCTGGGCGCCGAGGCCCCAGAGGGCTGGATCGTCACCGGCTATCCCTGGCGCCAGATAGACACGCCCGAGCACACCGCGTTCCTGAACGCCTATCGCGAGCGCTGGGCGGAGGAACCGCGCGTCGGGTCCGTGGTCGGCTACGCCGCCATGAAATCGGTCGCGGCCATCCTTGAGGTGGCCGGCTCGACCAAAACGGATGCCCTGATCGCCGCCGCCAGGGGCATCGAGGTAGACATGCCGTTCGGCCGCATCAGGTTCCGCGCCGCCGATCATCAGTCCACCATGGGCGCCTTCGTCGGTCGCACGGCCGTACGTGACGGCGAGCCCATGATGGTGGACTTCCGCTATGTGGATGGCGCCGAGGTTCTGCCGCCGGAGGACGAAGCCCGCGCATTGCGGCCCGAATAGAACGAACCCGCAGCCCGGCCCCCGGTCATCGTGAAAAGCCCGGTCATCGTGAAAAG
>CAYFTQ010000215.1:3325-5049 GCA_964346035.1 uncultured Roseospira sp.
ACGAACCCGCAGCCCGGCCCCCGGTCATCGTGAAAAGCCCGGTCATCGTGAAAAGACGGTCTTATGGATTTCCTTGTCATCCAGGCCCTGACCGGTCTCGCCAGCGCGTCGTCCTTGTTCCTGGTGGCCAGCGGGCTGTCGCTGATCTTCGGCGTCACCCGCATCGTCAACTTCGCCCATGGCTCGTTCTTCATGCTGGGGGCCTATGTCGCCTATACCCTGACATCGGCGTGGAGCGTCGGCCCCTGGGGTCCGCTCGGCTTCTGGGGCGGGGTGGTGGCGGCATCGCTGACGGTCGCGCTGCTGGGCGCGGTCGTGGAGATCCTGGTCCTGCGCCGCATCTACCGCGCCCCGCCGCTGTTCCCCCTGCTGGCGACCTTCGGCCTGACCCTGGTGGTCGAAGACCTGGTCACCGTGATCTGGGGGCCGGCCGACCTGCTGGGCCCGCGCGCCCCGGGACTGGAGGGCGCGGTCTCCATCCTGGGGCAGCCGTTCCCGGCCTATGACCTGGTGCTGATCGGGCTCGGGCCGGCGGTGCTGCTGGCGCTGTGGCTGATCCTCAAGCGCACCCGATGGGGCGTGCTGATCCGTGCGGCGACCGAGGACCGGACCATGGTGGCTGCCCTGGGCGTCAACCAGGCCCGGCTGTTCACGGGCGTATTCACCCTGGGGGTGTTCCTGGCCGCGCTGGGCGGCGCGGTCCAGATCCCGCGCGAGGCGGTCCATCACGCGCTGGACATGCAGGTCATCGTCGAGGCCTTCGTGATCGTCGTCATCGGTGGCCTGGGCAGTGTGCCCGGCGCCTTCCTGGCGGCGGTGCTGGTGGGGCTGTTGCAGGCATTCGGCATCCTGCTGTTTCCCAGCATCGGAATCGTTTTGGTGTTCCTGGTCATGGCCGTGGTGCTGGTGGCACGCCCGCACGGCCTGCTCGGCCGCCCCGAGGACGAACCCCGCGCCGGCATCGGCGAGGCCGAGGTGCCATGGCGCCCGCTGGGACGGCGTGGCCAAGGGGCCGCGCTGGCCGGCGTGGTGGCGCTGGCGGCGCTGCCCCTGATCGCCGGCCCCTACAGCCTTTCGGTCGCCAGCGAGGTCATGATCTTCGCCCTGTTCGCGGCCAGCCTGCACCTGATGATGGGGGTTGGCGGCCTGATCTCGTTCGGCCATGCGGCCTATTTCGGACTGGGCGCCTATGGGGCCGGCCTGCTGACCCGCTTTCTGGACGCACCCATGGCCGCCGGGCTGGTGGCCGCACCCGTCCTGGCCCTGGCCGGAGCCGCCCTGTTCGGCTGGTTCTGTGTGCGCCTGTCGGGGGTCTACCTGGCCATGCTGACCCTGGCCTTTGCCCAGATCACCTGGTCGGTGGTGTTCCAGTGGTACGGTGTGACCGGTGGTGACAACGGCATCCTGGGTATCTGGCCCAGCGCCTGGGCCGCCGACCCGACTGTCTTCTATTCCCTGACCCTGGCCCTGTGCGGACTGGCCATCGCCGCCATCCGGCATGTCATTTTCTCGCCCTTCGGCCATGCCGTGCGGGCCTGCCGCGACAGCCCGCGCCGGGCCGAGACGGTCGGCATCGACCGCCGCGCCACCCAATGGGCCGTGTTCATCCTGGCCGGCGGCTTCGCCGGTCTGGCCGGCGGCCTGTACGCCTATCTCAAGGGCAGCGTGTTCCCGGAGGTCATGGCCATTCCCATGTCCATCGATGCCCTGGTCATGGTGCTTCT